>NZ_JBSGDB010000042.1:0-32507 GCF_053602155.1 Streptomyces sp. NPDC004561 | reverse complement strand
GGCCTGGCGGCCCCGCTGTCGTACGTTTGGGGTGTCATGCCTGACGGCATGACAGTTGCTGGAGTGGTTAGGGTTCCCTGCCCTGGCGGGCAGGGGGTGAGTATGTGTCGGCGCCTGCGGCACCGTGATGTCGTAAGGGTTTGTTGGACAGTTATCCGGTTCCGCTCCCCCCTTGGTGTGGGCCGGCTGCTGCGGGCGTCTGGCTCTGACGGGCCGACAGAGCGGGGTGATGCGGGGCCTGGTGGCCCCTCGGCGTGTCTGCCGGCCTGTCCGGTTTCTTACGGTGCCCCCGCTGTCGCGGGGCCCATCTTGGTTGGTTTTCGGGGGCGTTGTCAGACCAGGCGTGTAAGTTCCCGGAGTTGTTGGCCCGTCTGGAATGGCCCCGGATACCACTGGTGGGGCGTGGAGGGGTGATGAGCTGTGCCTGAAAATCAACACATTGCCGCTCGGAGGATCATTACCGCTGCTCTGCGGGCCGGTGCGGCGTGGATCAACCGGGCTGAGGAGCCTCGCGCGTGGCGGGAGCTGTCCCGTATGCACGGGGTGTTGTTGTCGAGTCTGCCGGTGGGGGCCGGTCCTTCCACGCCTGCCGAGATGATCGACTTGTTGCCGGTGCGCCTGCGGGAGTGGGTGCCGTTGGCGTGGGATGAACTGCCTGCGGAGATGGGCGATTTGGTTGTCCTGACGGACAACGGTGAGCTGACCGAGGAAGCCTTCGACGCGGGGATGAACTATCTGGAGGCTCTGTACGGGGACGACGGGTACTTCGATCTCGGTGGGACGTGGCTTCCGACGTGGGTTCGGCAGACGGCTGAGCAGACGGAGCGGGCTGCCTTTCGGCACATTTGCTCCGGCGGGCAGGCCAGCTATGTGGCGGCGCGGACGATGCTGACCGAGGTGCCGTACGGCACGGAGCGGGCGTTGGTCGAGGAGTACTCGCGGCGTGGCGCGGCGCGGATGGACGTGTACTGGCCTCTTCCCTCTGACCGGGTGTGGGTGGGGGCGTCGTCGTGGTTGTGGCCGTGTCCGCAGTGCCGGTATCCGATGGTGCTGCGGGGTGGGCAGTTGCGGTGTGAGTATCCGCCGCATCAGGGCCGGTTCGGTCTGGTCTCGGGCAGTGGCAAGCGGGGTGGGCCGCCTGTACTGGCCGGTGGGCGGGGCCGGCTGGTGACGGCTGCGGAGCCGGCGGAGGGCGTGTTGTGCCTGGACTGGGGGGTGTGGCGGTACATCACGTGTCCCGGTCTGAGTGAGGTGGGCCTGATGCAGTGGCTGGAGAAGCAGCAGGGGGTGCGGGTCGAGCGCTGGGAGAACCTGGATGAGTGGGATATCGGCGTCTACCTGACGGACGGGCACTGCTGGCGGGTGGACGTCAAGGACCACCAGGACCCGCAGACGATCATCGACCGGCCGCCTGCCGGGGAGACGGTGGTCGTGCCCAACTACCGGCGCAGCCAGGTGAATCAGCTGCAGTCCGGGCTGGGTGCGCTGCGGACGGCTGACGGGCAGCGCTACAGCGTGTTCACGGTCGGTCGTTTCAAGGCGGCCGTGACGAAGCGGCTGAAGGGGGTGGGCGCGTGACGTCGCCGAAGAACGCGAGGTACTCCGTCAGCGTGCCGCTGACGCTGCGGGCGGCGGTGCTGTTGGCCGCGCGGGTGTTCCCCAACCGGGCTCCCAAGGAGCAGGCGGCCTGGCGGCGTGTGGTGGATCTTGCTGATGCGCACTTCCTGGTCACGGGGCAGCTGCATCTGTGGGATGGCTGGCCTGGTCTGGCTCTGTCCGATCAGGTGCGGATCACGCGGATGCTGCGGCAGCGGCCGGCGGTCCTGGCTTCCCGCTCGGTGTTTGTCGCCGAGACGGCAGCGGTCCTGAGGAGCGGTGAGGCGGTCGAGTTCGCCCCGGGCGACGAGGAGCAGGTGCTGATCCTGCCCTCGGGCGACGAGGAAGCCCTCGTCGATGCCTTGCTGGACGAGCTCGAGGACAACGCGGCCAAGGGGCAGTCTCAGCCCAAGCCTGCGCCGCCCGGCTCCTACGTCAGCGATCTGCGGATCAAGGATCCGCTCAGCCCGTCGGGCCGGGTGGTGGACGTCTTCTACGATCTCCGCTACCAAGGGCCCCCTGCTCCCAGCGTGGTGCAGGAGCTGGGTGAGGCCCCGGTCGCGGACGAGGTGGTGATCCCCTTCGCTGACCTGGACGAGATCGCTGGTCGGCTCGATGCGCTGCGCGGGCAGGACTACCGGCGCAAGGCTGTCGCGGACATCCAGCAGCACGCCCGCGGCCGCGACGGCATCGGTGTGGGTGAGCTCCTGCGTGTTGAGGCCGGGCCGCTGCAGGTCTTCCACGCCCCCACCGGCATGGGCAAGAACGTCCTGAGTGAACTCGCCGCGGTGTGGTGCGCCCGGCATGGCCGGGTGATCTCGCTGGTCGTTCCGCAGAGTGCGCAGGTCCTGGCCACGGTGTACCGGCTGGAGCAGGATCTGGCCGACCTGGAGATCTCCGCGCAGGTTACGCCGGTCGTCTCTCCCTCCTCCATGATGGAGCTGGCCGAGCAGACGGCCGGCAATCCGCAGGACGACGCGGACTTCAGGACCTGGGTGTACCGGGAGATGTCCTACAGCTGCCCTCTGACCGGGCATGCCACCACCTCCTCCGAAGCGGTGGATGCCTGGAAGCCGGGCCAGGAGCCGTGCGACCAGCTCAAGCCCAACGGGGTCAAAGCAGATAAGACCCTGGCCTGTCCGTGGCGCGGCGGCTGCGGGAAGTTCCGCCATCACCGGGCCGCGGCGACGGCGGACATCCTCGTCACTAACCATGCGAACTTCCTCACCGGGCACATCCACGCGCCGGTGGCGGGCCGGCCCGCCCCGGGCCGGCGCATGACCACCGAGCAGCTCCTGCTGCACCGCAGCCATCTGGTCATCATCGACGAGGCTGATGCACTGCAGGCGCAGGCCTTTGAACAGGCGGCCCGGCAGGTACTGCTGGCCCAGGATGGTGCGGAGCACACCCCGGTACGGGACCTCGATAGTCAGTTCCGGCGGCACTGCCACCGGCTGCCGATGAGCCTCGAGCAGTATCTGCGGCCGCTGATCAACCACCTGGTGTGGCTGGCCGAGTCCTACGTGTCCCACCTTGTCGGCGGGGTCATCCAGCCCGACCGGGAGCGGCGCAGCATGGTGGTGCCGCGCCGCTGGGATGGGCTGTTCGCGTCCCGGATCTTCCAGCTGGAGGAGGGTGAGCGGCCCACGGAGCAGCAGATGCGGGCGATCAGTCAGCTCTACAAGCGGGAGGGGCCGCTGGAGTTGGCTGATGAGGTCGAGGGGCTGGCGGAGCTGCGGGATCTGCTGTCCTCGGCCACGGATCTGGTGGGTGGCTCGGACCGGCTCACCCATGCCATGTTGAAGCGCATCGGGGAGGCGTTCTCGGCGATCACTGGTGAGGCGGACGACAAGCGGCTGCACTCGCTGGCGCTGCTGGCGGCCCGGCGCGCGTATCTGGAGGAGATGCGCAGCATTCTGCACCGCATCGTGGGGGTCGCGGCGCCGCTGCAGGGGGCGGGGATCTCCGCCGGCAACGGCCTGGTGGACGCGCTGGCCTCGCACGTGCCGTGGCGGGCTGCCCCCTACGGCCCTTTGGGGCGTGCGTTGTTCGCGTTCTCCGAGACGTTCGACCCGGCTGACCGGCACCGGACGGCGCTGCATCTGAAGTCCTATGTCGGGGATCCGCACACCCATCTGGCCTATCTGGGCGAGGTGACCGCGCTCGCGCATACCGGCACCCGCCGGGCGGTGATCGGGATGTCCGCTACGGCGTTCATGCCGTACGCGCCGCGTCATCACCTCCTGCGGGAGCCGACCTGGTACGTGCCGGACGACGTCAACGGGAGCCTCACCGTCGAGCTGCAGGCCGGCCAGGACGACGGGGCGGGCATCGTGGTGTCCGGCACCGAAGGAACCAGCCGGCAACGCGCCTGCACGGCCATGGGCGGCAGCGTCGGCAGGGATCTTTCCGCGCAACTCGACATGGTGGCGGCCGATCCGGCCACCGCGCACCGCGCGTATGCGCTGCTCGCGCCGACCGCCTACGACGCCGGTCCCGCGCTCGCCCGCGGCATGATCGACGCAGGGGTCGCGGCATCCGAGATTTGTGTGGCGGTGCGCCCGCAGGAGATGGCTGCGCTGGAGCGGATGCCGCCCGGCTGGGTGCCCATCCCCAGCAACCGGCTCGAGCAGTTCCCCCACGCCGTGGGCCACGGCCGGTGCCGGTACCTGATCGCCCCCATGGCCCGCGTCGAGCGCGGCCTGAACATCGTCGACCATGACGGGCGCTCCTTGCTGCATGTGGCCTGCCTGGTCAACCGGCCCATCCCGGTGATGGAAGACCCCCCGGTACTGCTGTCCCTGGTCAACTCCCTCGCCTACCGCCGGCGGCGGCCCGGCCCGGAGCCTGCGGCAGAGCTGGAGCGGCTGCGGATCGCGGCGGGCCAGATCTTCGACGACATCCGCAGCGGCCAGGGCTACTTCAAGACTTTGGGCGAGGACGTCAAACTCGCCGTCGTCGCGGAGATCCTGACCCGGCTGATCCAGCTGGGCGGGCGCACCCGCCGCGGCGGCGACCCAGGAAGGCTGAGGCTGCTGGACGCCGCCTTCACCCACACCGCCGCCGATTCCACCCTGCCCGCCCTGCTGAAGCAGCTGCGCGGGAAATGGCAGGACGAGGGCCACATGCCGCTGATCGACGCCGTCTACCGCACCACCATGACCGACGCCCTGCTGGGCCTGGCGGAGCACTCCCCCACCGGATACGGACACGAGATCGAGGACATCGAGGATGAGGAGTTGGGCGCATGGTGAGTGACGACCGCGGCCGCCTGTTCACCCTGTCCTTCCCGCTGGATGATCGGCTGCTGGGCACGGTGCACGTCTATCCGCAGGGCGAGGCCTTCGCGCCGGCCTGGCGGCGGCTGCCCAGGCCGCGGGGCAAGGACGCCGTGCAGCCGATCACGTCCCTGCAGACGGCGGCACGCGCCGTGACCGGTGAGCGGCTGGTGTTCACCAACCCCGACCGGCCCGCCAGGACCGGCCGCTGGGCCGGGCGGAGTGTGATCGTCACACCCGGGCCGCTGGACGAGGCCGTGGTGCGCACCCTGATGCGGGAGTGGGAGATACGGCTGGACGGGCATGACGGCCGTGACACCCTCGCCGCCCTGCTGCAGCTGGACGACGACGGGCCCCAGCCGCTCAGTTCGCTGCTGCACCGCGACACCGTGGGGCGGATCACCGGTCCCCGCTGGGCGTTCCGGGTGGCCGGGTGGCGGCTGGCGGGCATGCTGGCCGCCCAGCCTCTCCCTCTCGACGAGGCCCTGCCCGCGCTGCGGTTCCACCTCGACAGTGAGGGCGACCTGCTGGCCTGGCAGGCCCCGCTGGTCCACGAGCGGAAGTGGATCGACGAGGAGAGCGGCAAGCGCCGGCGCATCGCCGGCTACGCCATGGAACGCATCCACATCGAGGTCGAACCCGCCCCGGGCGGAAAGACGCTTCTCGCGCATCTGTCGGCGCGGATCTCGCGCGTCGCCACCCACTACATGGGCATCCGCAACGTCCTGCTGCGCCATCCCGTCAACCCGGACATCATCCTCAAGGCCCCGATCACCACCCGGTGGGAGAAGGGCCCGGACGGGTTCATGCAGCCCAAGGAGGTCCGCTACCGCGGGGCCACGGCGCAGATCGTCGAGGCCTGCGGCGTCGGCCGGCTGCCCCAGCCGCCCCTGGGGCTGGACGAACTGACCGAGGTGCGCGGGGTGCACCGCACGGGCAAGCACCCGATCGACAAGGGCGCCGGGGCGATGTTCCACGCCCGGCTGGAGGAGCACGCGACACGCGTCCTGGGCCAGGAGCCCGTCGTGTACACCGGTACCCCTATCAAGATCAGCAAGCCGGGCGGGAGCCTGCCGCCCTACGTGCCGGCCAGCAAGATGGCCGACGCCATGGCCGCCGCACGTCTGGATGCGGTACGCACCGTCGTGCTGTACGAGTCGGCGGCGTGGCACACACGGGTGATGGGGCAGCTGGCCCGCGACTACGCGCGGCCCGAACTGGCCGATCTGCCCGACGAGCAGCCGGTGGTCCTGGCTCCCGGCTACGAGCTTGTGGCGGTGCGGCTGCCCGAACTGGTGCGCCACGGCAGTCACGACCGCGGTCTGGTCCTCAACAGTCTGCCCTGGTTCAAGCCCGCTGCCGGGCGATCCCTGGTCACCGCCCTGTGTGAGACCCGCTATCTGAGCGAGCAGGAGAAGGAGGCGGGGGTGACGGATGCCAAGCACGCGCTCAAAGGGCTCTTCGCCCAGCGCGGCATTCCTTCGCAGTTCATCACCATGGACTCCGATCCCGGCGATCCTTACCGGCTGAATACGCCCGAGAAGGTCGCGCGGTCCAGGGCCCGCAAGGCCGGGCTGCCGGAGCCGGACGTCGCCTACAAGGACGACCACGCGGTGCAGATCGGACTCGGCAGCCTGCACTGCGACTCCGGGATCGTCGACAACCGGCTGGCCGCCACCGCCTTTCACCGCAATGCGCGGGAGACCGCCCTTCACCGGGAGGCCGTGGCCGTGGGGCTGTGGACCCGCCACCACCGCTTCGCCGAACGTCCCGGCCGTCCCCGCAAACCGGCCGTGCTGGCCGTCACGCTGGTCGCGATGCGCATCCCGCGGGGTGAGGACGCCTACTGGCCCACCGCCATGTACAGCGAACAGGGCTGGCTCCCCCTGGCCCAGGCCCGGGCCCTGCACCATGCCGGTCCCATCGGCAAGAGGGGGCATCACCTGCGGGATGATCACGGGGGGCCGGACAACGTGCGTACCTATGTGGACGGGGCGCTGGCCGCGCTCAAGAACCAGTTCCCGATCATCGTGTTCACCGAGGAGCGTGAGCGGATCTGGCCGGGGCTGTGCAACGACCGGCTCGGGGACGGCCCTGTGCCCGGGCAGAGCCTGATCGCCCAAGGGTGGGATGTGGCGGTCGTCCGGGTCGGGAACGGGCAGGGCACGCCCCAGCCGTCCCGGCGCACCGGCGGCGGGGGCAAGCTGCCCGACAACCCACTGCAGCCGGTCATGCCGGAGAAGATCCTCTACCGACACGACCACGAAGGTGTGGTGTCCTGGCTGTTTTCCGGGCAGTCCCGTCAGCACGCCGGCGGCCAGCGCACCGGCACCCAGTACACGCGCCGCACCCTTCCCGGCGGGCAACTGGCCCAGATGAGCGCCCCATTCCACGCCATGACCCGCACCGAATACGTCATCGCCCGCCGCGGTGGCTGGCGCGAGGAGCAGTTGGCAGGCCTGGCCGCGCGGACCTCCGAACAAGCCGCCATGTGGGACGGGCGGACCAACCTTCCTGCACCCCTGCATCTCGCCAAGAGCGCTGATGAGAAACACCCCGCTTTCGCCGACCAGGAAGGGCTGAGCGAGTAGGTGCAGGTGACGGCACGCACGGCCGCTTCCAGGCTCGTGCTGGCGCACTGATAGGAAGTTGGCTGCTGCCCTGCCCCGCCCGGGCTCACGGTGGGCGGGGCCGCGGCACTGGGCCGTTCCCCCTCACAAGCTGTGCCTGATGCATCCGCACCAATGAGTGCTCAGATTATTCAGGCCGTGCCTTCATCGGGATGGACTGTGCGTCCAGCCGGGTGAGAGCAGGATCGATCACCCTGCCAGATCCAAGTGCTGCTGCGAGGCTCTCCTCTGCCTCGGCGCGTACTGCTACACCCACGTAGATCAAGGTGATCAGCAGAGGGAAGGCGAGAAGGGACCAAGGACTCCAACGGATCGCTGTCACGATGCACACCGCGGCGAGGGGACCGAACATCGCGATGCGGAAGTCACCTTCGGCCTGGAGCCGATCATGCTCCAATGCCGCGGGGTCCGATGCCCCTCGAAGTCGCCAGAGGATGCCGAACTGGTCTGCTCGCAGCTGCGCGGCCACGTTTTCCACCTCTACGGTGCGGCGGATGGCCCAGTGACGGTCCCAGAGGCTCGCGAGCAGCAGGCCCTCCCAGTCAGCACTTGTCTCGGCGGGGGAATCAGGTGGGGGGTCGGCTATCAACCGCTCGATCACCTTGCCGCGGAAGTCCTCCTCTTCGGAGAGCCTCTCGGCGAGACGGGTGACAACCAAGTAGACGATCGCGTCCGTTGCTCTCTTCTCGCGGTTGTGGCCAGGGGTTATAACTCCAGCCGGTGTACGCCGTAGGGCGTATCCGAGTGCATAGGTGAGGCTCAGGCCGAGCTGTGTGGCAACCCTCCGACGATGTAGGCGCCGACGCTTACCGCGATGCCTGTGGCCACGAGTTCGGCCGCATGTGTCAGTCGGTAGACATCGGCGACCAGCCCGGACGCTCGGTCGGGTTCGGGTATGCGATGGCCGATAGCAAGCCACAGGGCGAGTAACCAGGTGTATCCCACTGCGAGAGGGGTGCGGATTTCCCGCACTCCCGGTAGCAAGGTGACCAGCATGCAGCAAGTGTGGTCGGAGTGTACGTGCCCGGAAAGTGCCTGTTCTTGATCCGTATCGGAGGGTGTCCTGGCCCGTAGCCTCAGCTGGTCACTTGGTGGAGTACGTCTGTTTCCAGCGTGCTCGGTGGCGGGCTTCTCCCTGTCCGTGTCCGTTGACTTCGGCCAGAGACAGCAGCGGTGTCCCGTTGTTCCACAGGCCGAAGAAGTCGCGGTGCAGGGTGAGGATGTGGTGCCTGACGGCGAATGCCTCGGCCTGGGGGCTGAAGCGTGTGGTGGCGACGAAGATGGCCACATCCGCAGCGAAATGCACCTTCGCTCCCAGCAGATCGCGCACTTCGCGGCTGGCGATCGTCCGGTGGGGTGCGTACCGCTTGCACTGGATCACCATGGTCCGGCCGTCTGGCAGTCGGCCGAGCACGTCGGCTCCGTTGTCCCCGGTCCCGCCCACTCGGCGCACCTGTGTACAGCCGTCACGGCGGCATAACTCAGCGACCACTTCCTCGAACTCGGTGCCCGACATCACGTCGATGGCAGCCAGCGTCCGCTGTCCCGCTGCGATCTCCTCCTGTCGCTTCCAGGCGGTGTCCTTGCTTCGCAGCAGCCGGTCGGTACGCCACAGCCGCCACACCATCCAACTGATTCCCGCGGCGGCAAGTACAGCGCCGAGGTACAGCAGCAACATCGGCTGCAGCAGGCCCAGCAGGACCAGCGCGGCAAGTGTTCCTGCTGCTGCTTTGTTCCGGGCGGTGCGTCGTCTGCGTTTCGCCTTGCCTTTGCGTTTGGCTGCCATTTCTGCCCCCTCTTGCACCGGCCGGGATGGATTCCTCCCTGCTGTGCAGTGTGGGCATGGCGGGCGGCTCCGCCAGGGCGCAGTCAGGCCATTGGCTTGAACCTCTCGCACCTGTGGCGGCTGGCGTGCGACCGTTCCCCTCGGGGAGGTACGTTCGCCTGCTTACAGGCCGAGTTCGGCCAGGGCTGCTTGCCTCTGCGGGCTGAGGCCGGAGCGGCGGCGGCGCAGGTTGCTCAGCCACTGCCCCAGGCGCACGGGGTCGCCTTCGATCTTCTCGATGTGGCGCTGGGGGACGTTGAGATGGCCTTCGCGTGCGCGGAAGGCACGTGCGGCGGCCAGTCCGCGCTGGAAGGCACGTTCGCGCGCCGGCAGGCGGCTCTCCGTCGCCGGGGAAGCGGGTGTGTCGGACAGTTCGTCCAGCCCCAGCTCCTGTAGCAGTGACTTCTGTTCAGGGCGCAGGCGGTCGGAGCGGGTTCGCTGGGCCTCAAGCCAGCTCTCTGTCTCGGTGGCCGCCTTGCCGGCTGCCCGGTTCTGGCGGGCGGCGTGGTAGGCCCGTTGCCAGGTGATCGGCCAGGGCGGGTTCCACCACCGGTCCAGCGTGGTGAGGGCGGTGGCGCGCTGGTCGGTGAGGGTCTCGGCGCGGGTGCGCTGGGTGGCCAGCCAGCGGCCGAGGGGGAAGCCGTCGTGGATCTCGTCGACTGGGGCGGCGAGGTGGCCGTGGCGGGCGGCGTAGGCGACGGCGTGGGCCAGTGCGCGGTCGAAGGCCTGCTGTCGAGGGTCCCAGATGATGCCGAGGCGTTCGAGGGCCTGGATGCGTACGGCGTCGAGCGTGCCCTTGGTGTGCAGGTGGCGTTGCCAGGTCAGCCAGCGTCCCAGGGGGTAGCCGGTGGGGTCTTCGTAGGTCTGGGGGACGTCGAGGTGGTGGTGGGTGAGGTGGAAGCGGCGGGCCGCGGTGAGGCCGCGGCGCCATTCGGCGCTCTTGGGGGCCAGGACGCGCAGGGAGAGGGCGAGGGCGATCTCGTCGGCCTGGGTGGGGCGGTCGAAGCGCAGCCAGGCCTCGGGGTCCTCGGGGGGCATGGTGGGGCGGTGGGTGCGCGGGTCGGACAGGCGGGCGTCGAGGCGGTCGTCGTGGGCGCGCAGGGCCTGGATTGTGCGCCACAGTGGGGTGTAGGCGTCGGCGCCGAGGAGGTCGTCGGGGTCTTCGTCGGGGGTGAGGTAGACGGGGACGACGAGGGTGGCTTTTTTGCCGGCGCCGGGTTGTTGGCGCAGGGCGCGGCCGACGGCCTGGACGGTGTCGACGGGGCTGTTCTTGGGGTCGACGAAGACCACGGCGTCGATGTCGGGCACGTCGATGCCCTCTCCCAGTACGCGGGCGTTGGACAGGACGGCCGGGGTGTCGGGGCTGGTGTGGGAGGTGAATTCGAGCAGGAGGCGGCGGCGGATCTGTGGGGTGTGGCTGCCGCTGACCCAGTCTGCCCACAATCCTTGGGGGCGTAGGTGTGCGGGAAGGGCGGCGGCCGTCTCGGTCAGGGTGGTGGCGAAGGCGCGGGCGTCGGCGACACGGTGGTGGAAGGTGAGGATGCGGCGCAGTTTGTGGTCGTGGATGGCGCGCAGGGCGGCGACCTGGCGGCCGGCCAAGTGGAGTCCGTCGACGCCCGCGCCGGCTCCGGTGGCCAGCCAGTCGCGCAGGTCGGCGTTGGTGACGACGGGGACGAGGATCTGGTAGTCGGCGAGCAGTCCGAGGTCGATGGCATCGGAGAGGTTGAGGTGGTAGGCGACGGGGCCGAAGAGGGTCTCGTCGTCCATGGAGGCCACCGTCTCCGTCCCGTCGCTGTTTGGGGCGTCGTCGGGGTCCCAGATGCGGGGGGTGGCGGTCAGGTAGAGGCGGCGGGCGGCGGGGACCCGGTCGTCGTGGTGGATGGCGGCCCAGGATTTTCCGAGGCGGCCGGCGGTGCGGTGGGCCTCGTCGACGACGATCAGGTCCCAGGGGGGCAGGCGGTGGTCGCGGTGGGCGGCGATGACGGCGGGCAGGGAGGCGTAGGTGGCGTAGGCGGTGACGGGGCCGGAGCCGGACTGCGTGATCAGGGCGGTCAGTGCGCCGGGGTCGGTGGTGAGGGGGATGTCCGTGCCGAAAGGTTCGTGGTCGAGGGCCTGGCGTTGGGAGCACACGGCGATGGCGGGGCCTTTGCGGCCGGCCAGGCGCCAGGAGCGGATCGTCTGGGACAGCAGGTCCAGTGTCGGCAGCAGCACCAAGACCCGTCCGTGCGGGGTGATGCGGGCGGTGGTGCGGGCGGCGATCAAGGTTTTGCCGGTGCCGCAGGCCGCGATCACACTCGTGCGGGGGTGCTGGGTGAGGGCGCTGACGGCTGCGCCGACGGCTTCCTTTTGATGGGGTCGCAGGACAAGGGGTGGGGTGGGCATGGTCTCCCGCCGTCGGTCAGGCGCGGATGCGGTGGCCGGTGAGGTGGTGGAGGACGTGCTGGTGGGCTTCCCAGCCGTCGGGGAATTTGGCGTCGGCGTTGAGGTGGACGGGTTCGTTGAAGGGGTGGTCGTCCAACAGGCGGTCGATGCCGGCGCGGGCGACGACGATGCAGGCGTGCCGGTGGCGTGAGGTCAGCACGCACAGGCGGCCGGCTTCGAGGTGGAAGCCGGAGGTGTCGCGGCGTCCGGACAGTGGGTGGAGCACGATGGTGACGGCGTATTCGCGTCCCTGGAGGCGGTTGGCGGTGTCGACGTCGATCCCCTTCAGGCGGGGGTCGGTGCGCAGCAGGTGCTGGAGGTATCCGGCTTGGTCGCGGTGGGCGGTGCCGATGGCGATGTGGCCCGGTTCAAGAGGCTGTCCAGTGGGGTGGTCTTCGCAGTAGGCGGTGGCTTCGCGGATCAGCAGGCGCTGCGCGATGCTGATCGCGGCGTGGGCTGCCTCAGGGTCGATGCGGCGGGTGTGTCGGGCGGGTAGTTCGTGCAGTGCCCATCCGGTGCGGGCGGCGAGATCCACGGTCTGGTCGACGGCGCCGCCGTGCAGGCCCGGGTGGGCGAAGGTGAGCCGGCGTTCGGTGTCGGTGGTTCCGGCGCGGAAGGGGGTGGTGTAGAAGGCAGCGGAGATGAGGGGGGCGGCGGAGGCGGGCAGACGCCAGGAGACGGGCAGGCTGAGGACGGGCAGCTGAGGGTTCATCTTCAGCAGTATCGACACGGCGCTGGCCATGGGGTCGTGGGCGAGGCCCTTCCACGGTTGGGTGGGGATGGTGGAGAAGGGGTCGAGTTGGCCGGGGTCGCCGACGAAGAGAGCCTGGTCGGCGAGATGAGCGATCTGCAGGAGGTTGTCCGACCTCATCTGGTAGGCCTCGTCCACGATGGCCCATCTGCGGTGCCAGTCTTGGACGTTGGCCCACTTGCTCGCGGTCGCCACCGCCACGTCGGCCGCCGCCGCCTGTCGGGCGTCGGTGGTGATGATCAGGTTCGGCCCCGCCTGCAGCCGGTCGGGCGCCCGGTAGGACTGGCCGCTCAGGCGGGCCACCGTGAGATGGGGTGCGTCCTGGGTGAGGCGGATGACGAGGTCGTCGACCTGGGCGTTGGTCTGGGCGACGATCATGCAGGGGTGCTGTGGGCGGGTCAGGTGCTGTGCGGCGTGGACGACCAGTGTGGTCTTGCCGGCGCCGGGCGGGGAGTCCACGACCACACCTCGGTGGGACGTAGTGGTCAGCGTCGTGAGGATGTGTGCGACGGCGCGGCGGGAGAGTTCGGCGGCGGATGGTTCGTTCATGCCTGGTCTTCTCCCGGCTCGTGGCCCGGTGCCGTGAGGCCAGTGTCTGTGTGGGTCCAGGGGATCTGGTCGCGGCTGGGGAACTGGGGCCGGCGGAAGTGGTCGGGTGCGGTGGTCAGCAGCAGCGTGGTGCCGACGGCGGGGACCGAGCTCGGGTTGCTGGTGCGGGTTTGCACCTCGAGGACGATCTCGGTGTCATCGGTGGTGTAGGTGAGGTCGAGCACGGCCATGTGGACGGCCGGGTCGTGCGGTCCTGCTAGGAGGCGGTTGGGTTCCAGGCGGACCGGATCGTTGGTGCGGACGGTGATCAGGGGCCGTCGTTTCGGCCGCTGTCTGGGGCCCTGGGGTGGGATGGTGCGGTCGGGTTCGGTGTGGGTGACCGTTCCTCGGAACGCCTCGCCAGTGGTGCGGCGTTCGGCCATGACGAAGTCGTCTTCCAGCGCGCGGGAGGCGGCGAGGGAGGCCGCGGCGTGTTCCAGCTCGGCCAGGCGTATAGCGGCGGAGACGACGTCGTCGTGCTTGGGCTGGGGAGGGCCGCCGGCGGCGAGGTGGTCGCTGTAGGCGGTGAACCGGCGGATGTCGGTGTCCCAGCGGGCCGCAGTGCTGCGGACGGGCGGCAGGCCGCGCAGTGTGGCGATTGCCTTCCAGGCCAGGTCCCAGGTGGGTTGCAGGTAGTCCTCTGCGGCCTCCTGCAGCCGGGCGACGTGGTGCTGTCGGCGGACGCCCCGGGAGGATTTGAGGGCGGCGAACAGGCTGGAGAGCCGGGCTGATTCGAAGGATGGGTCGACGGTGGGGCCGTCGGGAGGGTGCTGCAGGGGGTTTTCGGCGGCTAGTGCCGCCTGATGTCCGGTGAGGCCGGGGGGAGGGAAGATCCAGGCCATGAGGGGGGCGAGGTGCGCGTTGTCGAGGGTGCTTTGGCCGGTCGCCCAGTGTGTGCTCAGCAGGCCGGTGAGGTTGAGCAGGAGGGACGAGGTGGCGTACTCGGCGCGTTCGGCGAAGAAGGTGAGCCAGCAGCCGAGGTGGGACACGCTGGTGGCGGGATCAGTGCCTTCGGGGACGGGCCGGTAGCGCAGGGCGCGTCCGAGCATCTTGAGGTAGTACGCCGAGGCGGTGCCCGTGACCACGAGTTGCGGGGCATCGAGGTATTCGCGGCGTTCGGGCTGCTCCCCCTTGGCGGGGCGGATCCGCGTGGCGTGGTGAAAGCTGTGGATGTAGGTGTGGAGGTGTTCGGCGAGGTCGGTGAGGAAGCGGTCGTCGTCGCCGGGGGGCGCCAGGAAAAGGCGCGGGTGACCGGGGTCGCAGCCTGCCATGACGGCCAGGGGCCGGGCGGTCTCTCCCGGGCGGTTCAGCGGCAGGATGAGCATCGGCTGGTCGGCGACGTGGAGGTAGCGCAGGCGGCTGAGCGGCTGGGCATGGTGCCTTTCGCTGGCCCGCAGCTGCTGGAGTGTGGTCAGCAGGCTCATGCGGCGCCTCCGAACAGCTCGTTGCGGATGCTTTCGGCGTGACGCAGTGCGGTGGCGAGGTCTTCCTGGTCCGGGGCCGGGGCACGGCTGCCGTCGGCCAGACCCAGGGCGGCGGCAATGGTGTCGATGCCGCCCAGGTCTTCACTGGCGGAGCTGCCCAGGACGTCGATGAGTTGGCCTTCGTGGGCCTGTGCGCGGCAGAAGTGGGCCAGCTGGCAGTGGTGTCGGCAGTTGGCCCGGTAGCGGGCCTCGGTGGTGTTGAGCGCTTTGGTCAGGTCGTCGCGGTCGCGGGTGGCGGTGCGGGTGCGGGCGTCGGGCCCGTCGTAGGCGAGGTCGAAGGTGATGCCGGCGGGGAGCTGGCCGAGGAGGTCTTCGATGCGTTCCAGGCGGTCCAGCTGGCGGCGCAGGGACTTGATCTGCTGGCGTGCGTCGATGGTGGAGGCCATGGGGCGGCGGGAGAAGTCGCGGGGGGTGATGAGCAGCAGGGTGGTGGACACGCGTTCGGGGCTGAATCCCGCCCGGGTCAGGAGGTCTTGCAGTGCGATGATGTAGGCGGCGCCCTGCAGGACGGCGCCGGCAGCCTTGTCGCCGGGCGCCTGGCCGTCGACCACGGCGAAGGACTTGATCTCTACGACGTGGAAGATGCCCTCTGACTGGAAGGCGACGAGGTCGGGTTCCAGGAAGACCGGCCGGCCGGCGACGGTCAGTTCCAGGACGGGATGGTCGAGCATCGTCCGGCTTGCGCCTTTGCCGTGTGCTGCCTCGAGGATGAGGCTGCGGGTGCGTGCGTGGCGGACGTTCATGGCTCTGTCGCTCGTCCCCAGGACGGACAGATCGGTGTGGGCCGCTTCGGGCAGCGGCAGGTGGAGCTTGTCCCGTAGCAGGCTCAGCAGTTCGGCGCCGCCTTGGTCTTTGACCTGGGCTTCGAACTGGGCGCCGCGGCTCAGGGCGCGGGGAGACTGGGTGGGCGGCAGCGGGTGGCCAAGGTGGACGGCCAGGGCTTCCTTGTCGACGCCAGCGGCGTCCAGGATTGCGCGTCGTCGGCATCCGGGGTTGGCGGTGAGGGCCGCGAGGCTGCGTGCGTTGTGCGGTTTGGGCTCTACCGGGCCGCGGAGCGTGCCGAGCCTGCTGCTTAACGAGCTCACGAGGGTTCCTTGCGAGGGCGGCGAAGAGGTGGCGGGGGTCAGGTCACGGAGCGCAGGTGCCGGGCTGTCTGGAAGGGGGCGCCAAACAGTCGGCCTGCTTCGTCGAGTTGCTGGCGGGCGCGCTGCGCGGCGCCCCGCCGGTCATGGGCGTCGTCGTCGGTGTGGACGGCCAGTTCCTGCTGGGCCGCTTCACGCAGCAGGGCCAGATCGGGGGCCGTGGCGGGGTCCTGGGGGTGGTGGTCCGCCGGCAGGGCTCCGGGGATGTTGAGGGCGTAGTGGTGAACGAGCTGGCGTGCCCCGAGGGGCATCGTCTCCGGGTCAGGGGTGAGGCGTTGGACGGCCTCGGTGAATTTGAGCGCGCTGGTCAGGTAGTGGACACGTGCGCTGAGTGGTCCCACGATGCGCTCTTCCAGCGGCCAGACGCTGATGGTGAGCAGGGCCCGCGCGGGCGAGAGGTGGTCTGAGGTCAGGGCGGGGCACAGGTAGTAGGGGCGTGCCCCGGGTGAGGAGCGGTAGGAGCGTTCCTCGTCGCGGCGCAGGGTGGCCAGGCGGGTGGTGGGCAGTGATCCGGCGAAGAGGGCTTCGTGGACCTGGCTGATCAGCTTGGGGGCGGCGGGCACGGTGAGCAGGGTGAGGACCTGGTGGACCTGCTCGCGTGCCGGCATCTTGGCGGCACGCGGCCCGGGGTGCGTGGCGGCGGGTTCTTCGGTGCCGGGTGCTTGGCCGTCGGCGTCGAAGAGGGCGTCGTAGGAGCGCTGGGCCCGGCGCAGTTCAGCACGCAGATGGCTCAACATGGCCTGGTCGCGCTGCATTTGGGCTTGCCGCATGGCTTGCTGCAGCTGCTGCATGTGTTTCTCGAGTGCGTCCAGTGGCTCCTGCATACGGGGCACCCTAGCAGATTCCTAAGTTTCCCAAGGTCTACCCGAGATTTCCATGTAGAGTGCCTGTCACTCTGCCAACCGCCCTCGTGACAGCGGGTGTTGGCACCTCTCTGCCTGGAGACATTTCACCCTCATGAAACTTTTGCACACCTCCGACTGGCATCTGGGAAAGAGGCTGCAACGCCGTTCCCGGGACAGCGAGTTCGACGCCGTCCTCGCCGAGATCGTCGAGATCGCCCGCCGGACCCTGCCCGATCTGATCGTGCACAGCGGGGACCTCTTCGACCGCTACAGCCTCTCCCCCGGTGACCTCATGCGGGCCATGACGTCGCTGAGCGCCTTACGGTCGGTCGCTCCTGTCGTGGTCGTCGGCGGCAACCACGACTCACCGCACTGGTTCAATGTGCTCGACCACGTTTTCCAGAACACCGCCGAGCCCGGCGCACACCCGGTCACCTTTGTGCACACCGCGGCGGACGGCTCCGGCGGCGGCCGGGTACTCGACTTCCCCACCCGCGACCAGAGCCAACGGATCCGGCTGGCGGCGCTGCCCTTCATCCATCCCAACCGGTTCATGCACCTGTTCCCGGGACTCGGCACCACGCACGGCGCCTACGCCCAGGGCCTGCGCGGCCTGCAGGAAGAACTCATCACACAGCTGTATGAGGGGTACTCCCCGCAGCACGACGTTCTCGTCTTCGCCACCCACCTCTATCTCAGCGGTGCGTTGCTGTCCGGCAGCGAGCGCCACCTTGACGTCAGCGACGCCTACGCCACCGCACCGGACGATCTGCCGCGCGTCAGCTATTGCGCGCTCGGCCACATCCACAAGCCGCAGGCCCTCACCTCCAGCAAGGCCACCGCCCACTACGCCGGCAGCCCCCTGCAGTTCGACTTCGGTGAATGCGACGACGCCAAGAGCGTCCTCCTGGTCGAGGCCGACCCGCAGCGCCCCACCCGCACCGCCCCCCAGCGGCTCACGGCCGGGCGGCTTCTGAAGAAGTTCACCGGCACCCTGGAAGAACTCGCCTCCAGAGCAGAGGAGTTCAGCAACACTTTCCTGGATGTGACCATCACCAGCCAGAACCTGATCCCGCAGCTCTCTCAGAAGGTCGCCACCGCTGTACCCGACGCCGACGTCGTCTACCTGACCGAAGACTGCGCCGAGACCCGGATCACCCCCCTGAACGTCAGCGACCTGCCGCAAGAGGAGCCGGAACTCACGGAATCCTTCCGCGCCTACCTCACCGAGCACGGAACTCCGGGCCGGGTCGCCGACGAGGTCCTGGCAGCCTTCGGCTCCCTGCTGCACCATCCCGGCGGCGACGAACCGCCGCCCTGCCCGGCCGAACTCGGCTTGCAGGAAGCCCTCGCACACCCCTGGACGCCCGATGGCACCGGATCGGAGACGGCATGAGGCCGCTCAGCATCGTCTTCTCCGGAGTCCGCAGCTACACCGGTACCTGCGGCCCCCTGGACTTCACCGGCAAGAGCCTGGTCGGCATCCTCGGCGACACCGGCGCGGGCAAATCGACGCTGCTGGAGGTCATCCTCTGCGCCCTCTACGGCAGAACGTCCTGGGGCGCGCATGGATCACAGCTGATCGCCGACGCGTGCGAGAAGATGTCGATCGACTTCACCTTCGCCGTCGACGGCACGACCTGGCGCGTGACCCGCATCTTCCGCAAAAAGAACGGCAGCGTCCCTCAGGTGAGCCTGAGCAGCGAGGGCACGACGGTCAACGGTGCCACGCGGGTCAACGAGCGCATCGAGGAACTGCTCAACCTGGACTTCAGGAGCTTCAAGAGCGCCGTCGTGCTGCCCCAGGGCAAGTTCGACACCCTCCTCAACTCCAATGACACCGACCGCACCAAGCTGTTGAGGTCCCTGCTGGGCATCGACGAACTCCAGCGGGTACGCCAGCGCGCCGCCGACCAGCGGACGCGGCTGGACGAGTTGCTGCTCAAGGCGGCCGAGGCCCGCGGCGACCTGCTCCCGGATCCGGAAGGCGACGCCCACCGTCTGGGCGTCCGCCAGGCCGAGATCGAAAAGGCAGCGGCCGGCCTGGCCGGGCACCTGGAGACGCTGCGTCAGCTGCGCCACCAGGCCGACGGCCTGCAGCAGCAGAGCACGGATACCGCCAGAGCATCGGCTGCTCTGACCGAGCGCACCACCACCGACGTCCACGCGCCGCTCGCTGCGCTCGCCGCCGACGACCGCCTCCTGCAAGAACACCTGGACGCCCTCGAGGCGGCTCAGGCAGAAGCCACGCAACGGTGTGAGCAGTTGCAGTCGACGCTGGAGGCCGACCGCGACACCGGCCTGACTGTCGCCGCGCTCTCCGCCGCGGCGGAAGTGCTCAGGAGCGCCCCGGGGCTGCTGAACGGCCTCGGCGAGCAGCAGCAGGACCTGCGTCAGGACCTGGACCGCCTCGAGACGGACGAACAGTCCGTCAAGGAGGAGGAGGAACGTCTCGCGGAACAGGCAGCCGGGCTTGACGGGCTCCGGGAGAGCGCCGACAAGGCCTATGCGCAAGCCGACGAGGCCAAGTCAGCGCTGGAGCGGCTGACGGGCACCGTGCAAGTCCTCCTTGAGGAAGGTGCGGCCGTCGCCGAGCACCGCACCGGGCAGGCAGCCGCCCAAAAGAGGCAGGAAGAACTCACCGCCGCGAAAACGGATGCCGCTGACGCTGCCGAGCAGCAGAAAAGCCTGCTGGACCAGGCCTCACAGGCGGTGGAGGACCTCCAGCGCGGTGAAGCCGCCCACACCGCGGGAACGGGACTGGCGCCGGGTGACGAGTGCCCGGTCTGCACCCACACCCTTGACACCTCCTACACCCCTCCCGCACTGCAGGATCCCAAAGCCATGCGGCAGGCCAAGAAGGCCAAAACGGCAGCCACCAAGGCCTTCAATGACTCACTGACCGCCCTGCAGGAGGTCCAGGCCGACATCCGCAAGGCCGAACAGGACGAACAGGAGTGCCGGGAAAAGGCCGAAGCCGCACACGTCCGTCTGGCCGCCCAGCTCTCTCCCGCTCAGCAGCAGGCCCTCGACGTAGCGGCCCTGACCGGTCACGACGCTCCGGAGTCCTTCGCCGCGCACCTGCTCGTCACGGTCAACACCGCTGTCGAGGGGTTCCTCGGCCAGAAGCCGCCGAGCGCCGCCGAACGCCTGGCCCTTCTGGACACACTGCTGCCGGACGCCCGGCTGCGCATCGAGGACGCACAGCGCCTGGCCGAAGCCGCCGACGAAACCGCCCGGTCGGCCGCGAGTGAGATCCAGGCCGGGCAGTCAGTGATCGCCCAGCAGCGCAAGGCACTGAAAAACGGCCGCACGAAGGCCCAACGGGAACAGCAGCGTCTCACTCAGGCACGCCGGCAGTTCCTCACCCAGCTGTCGGCGCTGCCGCGCCCGGTGCAGATGAGCGTCCCAGACGCGGACGCGCTGCCGTCCTTGGAGTCCATCACCGCCTGCGCATCGGCGGTGACCGCCCATCTCGACCGCCTCGGCGAACTCGAGCGCGACCATACTCAGGCCCTCAGGGACCTGCAGAAGGTGACCGAACAGAAGCAGGACCTGGCCGGCGAACACCGCCGACGCGTCGCCGAACCGCTACGCCGGCAGCAGACCGTCCTCGAACTGCGCGCCGACGCCGCCGTCACAGCGGTGCGGCTGCTCCCGGGCAACGTGATCAGTCTGCCCGATGCTCCCGGCGCGTGGGACAGCCCGCACGACGTCGCGACCTACGCCACCGCCCTCGACGGGGCCTGCTCGGCGCTTCGCGAAGCGCTCGACGCCTTGCACCGCAGCACGCAGGGGACCATCGACGCGCTGGCGTCCAAGGCCACTTCGGCATTCCAGGCTCTCATCCCCTTCGTCCCTCAGGCGCCGGCGCTTCCCGCAGCCGCCACAGATCTGCTGTTCGATCCCGAGGTCATGGTCCCCTTCCATCAATACGAGGGGGAACTGAGAAAGGAGGCCGTGCAGGCAGCAGCAGCCCGCGACGAGGCGCTGTCTCAGATTCCCCACGTTCTCAAACTGCAGACGGCGATCGCCGCCGGCAAGCAAGAGCGGTCCGCCTGGGCCGGACTGTACGATCAGCTGAGCGATTCTGCGTTCCCCAGTCATCTGACGAAGCAGCGGACACGTTCCCTGTTCATTCTGGGAAGCCGGCTGCTCATGGAGCTGTCGGCGGGCCGATTCGGCTTCAGTGAGGACTTCGGCATCGCCGCTCTCGAGAACAACACGGCCCGCAGCCCCCGGACCCTCTCGGGCGGGGAGACCTTCCAAGCCTCACTCGCCCTGTCGATGGCCCTGGTCGAGCTGCACAGCCGCACCAGTGCCCGGCTGGAGAGCCTCTTCCTCGACGAAGGGTTCGCCACCTTGGATGCCGGAGCACTCGACAGTGCTTTGTCCGTGCTGCGCACTCATGTCGGCAGCAACAGGCTCCTGGGCGTGATCAGTCATCTCCATCCCGTCGCAGAAAGCGTCAACGACGTCCTGTGGGTGGAGAAGGATGTATCAGGGTCCACTGCCCGCTGGCTGACCCCGCAAGAACATCACGCCCTCGTACGCAGCGACTATCACAACCTGGCGGACCTCACCTGAACTCCCCCGCCGTGGCAGGGAGAAAGGCAGCCGGTGTCCACACGAATCGCTTCGGGCGGACACCGGCTGAACGCCTCCGCGGGAACGGGCGGACCGCAGGAACACCGCACTCAAGACTTTCTCGATCCGCAGGAGCCCGGAGCGTGGGTGGCCCGTAATGGAATCGTCATGACCAAGAGCGGAGCCAGCAGCTGCCAGCGAGGGGAGCCGGGCGCAGCACCGTACAGGCGCTGCTGGGTGCGGCACCGTCACGGGAGTCGGCCGGGATCGTTACACAGCACGGGCTCTTCACCTACGGACGCCGGGGGACACCGTCATATCCAGGAGCGATCGAACACGACCCCCCATGATCATTTCGTTGCGATTTTCGCAACCCGTGATTACGGTGGGGTAATGACGGAATCGTTGAATGCGCGGGTGCGCCAGGTACTCGAGGGCGTCGGCGAGAACCATGCGGAGTTCGCCCGGCGCATCGGAATCACCGCGGACAAACTCAGCAAGTCCTTGAGCGGCACGCGGCGCTTCACCTCGCTGGAGCTCGCTCTGATCGCCGAGCAGGGGCGCACCACCGTCGACTGGCTGCTGCACGGCACACAGCCGCGCACGGCGGCCGGCGTGGCGGCCCGCACCCGGACAGGGGCGGGCGCGGCATCGGACGAGGCCAGGGCGGCTGCGCTGCGTCTTGCCGAGGTCGTCGACGCGCTCGCCAGCATCGACTACCGCATCGAGCTTCCCGCCCTGTCTGCCGTCCCAGCAGGTGACGACCCGATCCGGCAGGGCGTGGAACTGGCCATGAAGGCAGAGGCCAGGATCGGCCGCAGTCCGCGCGGCCTGACCGCGCGGGCCCTGGCCGAGCAGTGGGAGCAGACCTTCGGGCTCGTCGCTGCGGCAGCCGAGCTGCCGGACGATCTGGACGGTCTGTCGTGGGATTCGGGGGACTTCCGTCTCATCCTGGTCGCCCGCACGCACTGGTGGACCCGCCAGCGCTTCACCCTCGCCCACGAACTGGGGCACATCCTGGCCGGGGACGCCACCGACCGTCCCCTCGCGGAGCACGTCGCGCCCGGCTCCGACCGCACCAGGGCGGAAATCCGGGCCAACGCCTTCGCCGCCGAACTGCTCATGCCGCGCGCCGAACTGCTCAAGGAGGTCGCGGCGCGGCCCCGTCTGGACAAGCAAACATTGCTGGCGCTCTCCTGGGCGTACCTGGTCTCCCCCAGCGCCATGGCGACCCGGCTGCGCACACTGGAGATCATCGGCGACGACGAACGCCGCCGCTGGTCGGCCTGCACCACCCGCATGGCAGCCGTGCACGCCGGCGACCCGGGGCGTCACATGCAGCACGCCCAGCAGGCCCGGGACGGCTGGTACTCCACCCGCCTGGCCAAACTGGCCATCTGCGCCTACGTGCGCGGAGACATCAGCATCCGCCTCGTCGCCACCGTGACCGGGATGGACCCCGACCAGCTGCTGGACCTGTTCCATCCGGGTCCCGGCACGCCGGACGGCGGGCCACACGGCATCTCGGCGACCAGTCCTGCAGAACTGGCCTTCTCCCCGTGACTTTGTGGTGGTTTCCCGACAACACAGTGCTGTGCAACTTCGCCGCCGCCGACGCGCTCGGCCTGCTGCGGGCCGTTCTCGACGGTCGTGGGCGATGGACCGAGGCCGTCGCCTACGAAGCACACCGGTCGGCGCAGTGCGCCCATGCGCGGTTGGCCGACGTCTCCGCCGACGGCTGGCTCGGCGATCCGCTGGTCATCGACGACGACACCGAGGCGGACATCGTGGAGAGGGTGCGCCGGGCGGCGTTCGGCGGTGCGCCCGGCGCGCCCCGGCAGCACCTGGGCGAGGCCCAGACCCTCCATGTCATCCAGAACTGGCCCGAGTTCAAGGGCTCCTACTGGCTGAGAGACGACCGCGCCGCGTGCGATCTGGCCCGCCGCAAGGGCATCACCACGTGGCAGACCAAGGACGTCCTGGCGTACGGCTGCAGCATGGGCGACATCACCCATACCAAGGCATACCGTCTGCTGCAACGGATGCGGGCCGCCGGTGAGCATGTGGAGATACCGGCCAGCGCCCGGGACCTGCTGGCCTGACCGGCCGCGTGCCGTCCGGCCAGCAGCCGGTCACAAGCGAGCACTTTCGGTCCTTGCCGATCGTTTCGCAAGAAACCACAACGGCCGTAACTAACCTAACTTTCAGCGCTTCCTGGCCCCTTGCGGCCCGTACAGAGCCCGGAGGGGGATCAGGGGTGACGACTGACGACAGCACGGACGAGGACAGCCTGGCGGCAGAGCGCGACGGGCGGCGGGACCTGTACCGCTACGTCACCGCCGACCGGTACGCGGCCGAATACATCGCCGTCATGGACCAGTTCACCCGAACGCTGCTGACCGACCTGTCGGCGGCCGAGGTCAGCGAGAGCCTGGCCGAGCGCGACATCGTCCTGTCCGTCGAGGACGCCGAGGCGCGCTGCTACAGCCTGGTGGGCTGGGGCAACCTGCTGCCGGTCGCCCGCGACCCGCGGGTTCCCACCATCGCCGCCCTGACCCACTCCCGAGTCCGCTTCCAGGTCACCCAGCTCGGTGCCCTGGTGCACCAGCAGGTCACCGAACTCCTCAGCAGACGGGACGGCGCCCGGGAAGTAGCCCGCGAACTGCTGGGCAGCATGGCCTTGTTGCTGAAGAACATCCTCGCGCAGGCACGCAATCCCCGCGCCATCGACGCCGATGCACTGGCGGCCGACGTCACCACCGTCTTCACCAGCCACACCTACTTCACCGACACCGTCCGCCAGTTCTACGCCTACCTGGCTTCCGTGCTGGCGCGCTATGACCTGGCCGGTGAGGAGTACTCCACCTTCAAGGGGCTGCTGCTGGAATACGTCCACCTCATCGACACCGACGTCTCCCGCCACTCCCCCGCCGTACGGCATCGTCTTGAGGAGCTGCTGCCGCTGGTGGACCATGTCCTGGCCGCGCTCGACTCGCTGCCCACCCTGGCCTCCCCGGACGGAACCCCCGTCGAACGGCTGCCCGGACGCCAACGCGGGGACTGGAGCGAACTGTTGTCCTGGTACCGGGGCGACAGCGGCCAGTCGGGCCCGGCCCATCTGCGAGCGACCGCCGAGAAGGCACTGGGACAGCTGCTGACCAACGCCCGCCGCATGCTCACCTCCGGCGGCACCGGCGGCGCGCGCCGCAGCGATCTGCTGCACCTGGCCACCCTGTTCGCCGAGGCCAGCGTCGAGGAGGCGCACCGCGGCTTCGCCGCCTCGTTCGGCACCTACTCCGCCCGCCATCTGGGCTTCGGCCCGGACGAACTCGACCCCCGCGACACCGCCTCCACGTCCTGGTGGGACGCGCGCCCGGTGGACGTGCCGGTCTCCCTGCGCGAACGCGGCGACCGCGCCGCGCGCGGACGCTCCTCCCAGGTCCCCGACCCGGGCATGGACATCGTGCGGCTGCAGGAGGAGGCCGCACAGGAGGCGGCCGCACGGCAGGCGGCCGCCGACGAACTCGCCGCGGCCGGAGAACTGCACGAACAGCGCCTGACTCCCTCCGCCCGCGACCTGCTGCTGGACAAGCAGTCGGAAGCCGCCGACCACGGTTTCGCTGCCCGGGGCCCCGGACGCGCAGACGATTTCGACCTCCGGGTGACCGTGCACGCGGAAGACTCCGACAGCCCCACGGTCACCCGCTCCGACGACGGCGACGTCACGTTCTTCCGCCTCAGGCTGTACGCCTCGCGCCCCGGCGCCGCCGCGGCCAGCGCTTCCCCGGACGAAGCCGGCGCCGACGGCGATGAGGGCAATGACACACTCCGGCAGGAGGGCCAGCAGCTGTGAGGACGAGCCCGCCGCCGACGGCATCCACCGCTGCCCACGATGCGGCCGAACGGCGTCTGGCCGCACGCATCCTGTTGGCCCGGCCCATTCTCACGCTGCACCAGCAGCCGGACCAGCTCGCGCTGGTCCGCAGGCACGCCACCGCCCTGCGCTCCAGCTTCGGCCGGCTGCTGGGCTACCACCTCATCGTCGAGCACTCCTTCGCCCGGCTGGTGAAGACCCCGCCCAGCAGCGACAGCCCGCCTCGGCCCGTCCAGCGGGGAGACAGCCCCGCGTTCACCCCCCAGACCTACGCGCTGCTGTGCCTGGTGTGCGCGGGACTGCTGACCCCCGGAACCGGGGAATGGCTCTTGGTGTCCGCGCTGGTGGAACAGGTACGGGCGGATGCAGTGTCGGCCGGTGTCGACCTGCGCGACACCCCCGCGGAGAACCGGCGGCTGGTGCAGGCCATCGGGCTCCTCGTGGACTGGGGGGTGCTGACCGAGGCCGAAGGATCGCTGGCAGCCTGGGGGGAGCGCCGCGAGGAAGCCCTGTTGCACGTGCACCGCGCCCTGCTGCCGCACGTGCTGCCCCGGCCGCTGCGCGATGTCACCCGCCTCGAAGACCTTGCGGACCGCCAGCCGGACACGCTCCCCGAGCCCCGGCGCAGCCTGCGCCGGCGTCTGGTGGAAAACCCTCTGGTCAGACGCGAGGAACTCCCCGAAGAGGAGCGTGACGTGCTGTCACGGGAACGCTCCGAGCTCACCCGCCTGCTGGAGGAACACTTCGGGCTGACCCTGGAGGTGCGGGCCGAAGGTGCCCTCGCCTACGACGCCGAAGGCACGCTCAGCGACACCGCGTACCCCGGAGCCGGCACCGTGCGCCAGGCGGCGCTCCTGCTCACCGACGCCCTCACCGACCTGGCCCGCCCCACCGCAGGACAGCACGTTCCCGGTGCCCCCGGCGTTCCCGGGCTGCTGGCCTCGTGGGAGGCCGTGCGCGCCGAACTGGAGACTCTCGCCGCCCGCTACGCGCGGACCTGGGCCGGCGTCTACACCGGCGACCCGGACCGTCTGCAGAAGGATGTCGTCGCACTGCTGGAATCCATGTCGCTGGCCCGCAGCCTGCCCGACGGGCTCGTCCTGCACCCGGCGGCCGCCCGCTACCGCCCCCAGCCCCACACCACTGCGGCTCCACGTATCGCGCCCCGCCCCGTCCTGCCCGTACCCGACACCCTGTTCACCGACTCCTCAGCCGAAGAGGCTTCGTGACTACCCTCGCGTTCCCCGCCCCGCGCGTGCCCGCTGACCAGGCACGGTCCCTGCAGCTTGCCAGCGGAGACCATCCGCACCGGTGGCGCCTGCACAGGGCCGGCATCGTCAACGTCTGGTACTACTACGACCAGCGCTTCGCCCTGTCCGGTGGCCGCCTCGTGCTGCGCGGGTCCAACGGGTCCGGCAAATCAAGGGCGTTGGAGATGCTCCTGCCGTTCGTGCTGGACGCCGACCGCCGGCGTATGGACGCCACCGGGTCGGGCAAGGTCCGTCTGGAGGACCTGATGCGGGCCGGCGGCCAGGGCCAGACGAACCGGTTGGGCTATGTCTGGGTTGAACTGGCCCGCACGGCGGACGACGAACTTCAGGAGCGTTACCTGACCGTCGGGGCCCTCATCCGCTACTCGCACAGTACGAGTGAGGCCAAGGCCTGGTACTTCCTCACCCCCCTGCGCGTCGACCACGACCTGGCGCTGCTCGATACCGGGCGCATCCCGCTGTCCAAGGAAGGCCTGGCCCAGGCCATCGGCGCAGACCGACTGACCTCCTCCCCCGACACCCACCGCGACCGCGTCCGCGCGGCCGTCTTCGGGCTCCCCGGCGACCAGGGGCGCGAACGGTATGCCGGACTGCTTCAGCTGCTGCACACCCTGCGCTCCCCCGACGTGGGCAACCGCATCGACGAAGGCCGCCTGCCGCAGATTCTCTCCGACGCCCTGCCTCCGCTGTCCGAGAAGGCCATCACCACCGCGGGCGAGGAACTCGACGGTCTGGAAGAAACCCGAGCCGCCCTGGCCCGACTGGAGGCCGCCTATGGCCACGTCTCCGACTTCCTGAAGGTCTACACCCGCTACGCCGCCGGGGTGTGTCTCGCTACAGCTGAGCGCGCGCAGGAGGCCGCCCTGGACGCCCGGCAGGCGGACACGGACGCCAACCGGTTGGAGTCCGAGCACACCCGGCTCGTCCACAACCATGGCGCCGCCGAGGCCGAGGCCGCCGAGCTGGGCGGATACGCGGAGGAACTCGCGGCCACCGTCAACGGCATCAGGCAGTCGAGCGAGTACAAGGCAGCCCGCGAACTCAGCGAACGCCTCAGTACCCTGCAGGCCCTCAGAACGGTCTCCAGCACCGCGCTGAACACCGCACACGCCGCACGTGAAGAAGAACAGCGCACCGCGGAGGCCTGTCGCGAGACAGCCCAGGACGCCTGCGACGCCGCTGCGAGTGCCGCCCGGCTGGCCGGTCAGGCCAGCGATCTGCTGGCACGAACCGGGCTGAACCTGTCGCTGCCCGCCGCTGTCCACCTGCAGATGCAGGATCCCTCCCCCATCGTGGAGGCGGTACGCACGGGCATCGACCACGATCCCGAGCCCGTGACCCGCCCCGCACCGGCCCGCCTTGTCCCCGAGCCGGACAGCGTCCTTGGCTCGGTCGAGGCCCTGGGCGAAGCAAGCCGGGCGCTGCGTGCCACGGCCGCCAGCCGGGCCCAGCAGGCGGCCGCACGCGCCGACGAGGCCAGGCAGCTGGCCTCCGAGCGGGAGAAAGTCCTGCGCACCCAGGACCGCGCGGACGATGCCGCCCAAGCGGCCAGCGCCGCAGAGGAGACGGCCCGCACCCGCGCAGCAGACCGTGACCGGGAGGCCGCAGGGCTGGCTGCGGCCTGGCGCACCTGGACGGCCGCCGCGCTCACCCGGCAGCTGCTGGGCGACATCGACTGGCACGCCACCGCCCTCGCGCCGCTGCTCGACGATGTCGATGCGCTCGCCGGTGAGGAACTTGAGCCCGCACAGGCCGAACAAGAACTGGCCCTGCTGGACGCGACGGCCCAGCAGGCGGCCGCACCCGCCCGGGCCCGGCACGCCCAGCAGATCGCCGAACTGGCCGCGCAGGCGGCCCAGGACCAACTCCAGCGGCAGGAACTCCTGGCCGAAGCCAAGCAGTTGCGCAGCGAACAGGACCTGCCGCCCGCCCTGCCCGGGTGGCTGGGCAAGCGTCCGCCGCACGCCGTGGCGCTGTGGCAACTGCTGGACTTCAAGCCCGGAGTGGACGAGAAGGTCCAGGCCGGTGTGGAGGGCGCGCTGCTGGCCTCGGGGCTGTTGCACGGGGAGGTCACCGCTGGCGGGGAGGTCCGCGCCGGCGACGGGCAGTTGCTGCTGAGCCCGCAGGGGCCGCGGGCGCTGAGGTCTGTGCGCGCCCTGCTGGCTCCTGCCGAGACGGCCATCGACGCTGCCGTGGTGAATGCGGTCCTGGATCGCATTGCACTGGAGCCCGGTCACCCCACGTGGGTGTCCCCCGACGGCTCATGGGGCAACGGCCCGCTGACGGGGTGCCATCGTCCCGTGGCTGCCCGGTTCATCGGAGCGGCCGCGCGTGCGGCCGCGCGTGCGGCACGCCTGGTGGAGATCGACGGCCTGCTGCAGCAGGTGCAGCAGCGGGCACAAGAACGCAGCGAGCACCACGAGGTTCTTGAGGAGGCGTCGAAGGCGCTGGAGGAGCATCTGGTGCGCGCGCCGCGCTCTGCACGGCTGGCGACCCTGCGTCTGCAGGCTACTGCGGCGCACGAGCAGATCGTCGCGCGCCGCAAGGAAGCACGTGCCCTGGCAGAGGAAGCGGAGCGGATGCAACGGGCCTGGGCCGCCCGCCACCGCAGTCACCAGGAGATCTGCGCGGCACTGGGTATGCCCGAGGACGTCGATGGGCTGCTGGCAGTGCGGGGATACGCGCAGCAGGCGCAGACCGCCTGCAGCAGTGTGGATCACGGTGTCGAGACAGTCACCGGTCATCTGGACCGCTACCGCACGGCGTTGGGCCGTCTCGACACCGTGCGCGAGCGTCGCACGCACGCCGAGGAGACCGCGGAATCAGCCTGGCTGACCTGGTCGCGGGAAGCCGCAGCACTCGCCGCGCTGCGAGAGGCTCTGGGCGCGGATCCCGAACAGGTGCACCGGCGTCTGACGGAGGCGGAAGCGGAGCTGACGCGCACCGAGGAGAGGCTGCGCCACTGCCGCTCTCAGATCCTCACCCTGACCGGCCTGGTCGCCTCCGCAGAGGAAAAGGCGCAGGGCGCACGCGAGAAGGCCGTCCGCGCCACGACGTTCCTGGCCCAGCAGGCCCAGGCGCTGCACCAGCGTCTGGGGCATCCTTCGATCGCGGTCGCGCTGACCCCGGGGACGCAGCCGCCGCCCGAACTGCGGTCGCAGGACGCCGCGGCCGATGACGTCCTGGCAGCGGTCCGCCAAGTCCGCGCGGCGGTGCAGCAGCCGGACAGCACGGCGGACGCCACGGCTCTCATGCGAGCGCTGTCCCTGCTGGAACGCAACACCGCCGGCGCCTACGACATCACCGTCACCGTCGAGGACGACCTCCATGTCGTGGAACTCACCGATGCCACCGGACGCCGCCATATCGCCGATGCCGCAGCAGACCTGCGCGAGCGCCGGGACCGCGGCCGCGGTGCGCTCACCCAGCGCGAGCGCACCGCCTTCCACAACTTCGTCCTCGGCGGCATGGCGGAAGAACTCCGCCGGCGCCTCAAAGAAGCCGAGGAGCTCGTCAAGGCGATGAACACCTCGCTCGGCTCCATCACGACCAGCCACGGCATCGGCGTAAGGATCGACTGGAAGCTGGCGGACGCGGCGGGAGAGCACATCACTCACGTCAAACAGCTGATGCGGCGTGACATCACTGTGCTGCGCGACGCGGAGACCGAAGAACTCATCAACCGTCTCAAAACGCTGGTCGACGAGTCGTACAGCCGCGACCCCGAGGCCGGCTACGCCACCCACCTGCGCACAGCACTCGACTACCGCACCTGGCACGTCATGGACGCCATCATCACCGGCCCCGAGCGAGACCGAGAACGCAAGATCAGCCGCCGGGCGAAACTCTCGCAGGGCGAAACACGGTTCGTGTCGTATGTGACGCTCTTCGCCGCTGCCGACGCCTACCTCAGCAGCCTGCCCGACACCGGCTCGGCGCTGCGGCTGATCCTGCTGGACGACGCCTTCGCCAAGGTCGATCAGCGCACCATCGGCGAACTGATGGCTCTCTTGGTGCGTCTGGACCTCGACTTCGTGATGACCGGCCACGCCCTGTGGGGGTTTTTCTCCGATGTCCCGCAGATGGACACCTACGAAGTGCGGCGGGACGAGGGAACCGCCGCTGTGACTACGCACGTCCACTGGGACGGCCACACCCGCCGTCTGCAGACCGTCTCGTGACCTCCGCGTCCGCTGCGCTGCCCGCTCCCCTGCGCAGTTACCTCAGCGATCCCAGTCTCACGGCGCTATGGGACAAAGCCAGAGACCGGCTCGAACGCAACCGTCTCTCCCCCACCGGCACCATGCAGGTACACCTCGATACCGAGGGTGCGCAGCGGTTGGGCGGACTGCTGGGCACCCGGGTGGAGCCGGGGCTGCGCCGCCTCCAGCTTGCCACCCTCGACGCGGCGTTGAGGGCGTCGTCTGCCCAGTGCGGGCTCGTCGCTGTCGTCGCCGACCTCACCGGCCGGCCGCTGAGGGACCGGCAGGCGGCCAAAGCCGAGCAGCAGTCGGCGTGGACGGCAGTGTGGCAGAGTCTCGATGCCGATCTCGCCCGCAGCAAGCTGGCCGAGGCCAGCTGGATCCCCGGCTGGATCTCGGATCTCCGCAGCAGCGGCATCCTGCCCCGGGCGGGCGCAGCAGCCGCGGCGACGGCGCTGGCGCAGGCCGTGCGCACCATGGCCGTCCTCGGACTTGCACGCATGCCATCGGTCCCTGGCGCCGCTGGGCAGCCGGAGCGGTGGTGGGAACTGGGCGAACTCGCCGCGCACACCACCGGCGACGCTCACGGCCTCGATGAGGGGCGCCTCGCCGGCACTTTGACGCTCAAGGGGATCGCCGCGGCATGCGCCCTGCCCGCGCCGGTGTCCTCGGCTAGCCGGCGGCTGCTGTGGGAACAGGCTGGCGTCAGTTCTGACGTGCTGTCGGGGACCGTCATCGTGTGGAGATTGGCCCCGCCAGGAGGTGATCCCTGGTCCTCGATGATGCGCGCCCGCCGCGACATCAACCTGGCGACCCACCTGACCGTGCACGAGCTGCGGACCGTTGCCGACAGTGTGCTGCTGGCCGCACCGGGAACGACCGTGCGCTGGTGCGAGAACCCGCAAGTCCTGCAGGCGACCGCGCGCCACGGGCTCCCCGGAATCCTGGTGTGCGGGAGCGGGAATCCCTCCAGCGCCGGTTGGGAGTTATTGCAGCGGCTTCTCAGGAATGGCGCAGAGGTCCTCTACCACGGGGATTTCGACTGGCCCGGCGTCACGATCGCCGAGCGAGTCCTTCGACTGGGGGCTCGCCCGTGGCGCATGAGCGCCGCCGACTACCTCAATGCGCTCGCCGAACTGCCCGCAGACTGTCTCGCTTCGCTCGCCGGGGATCCCGTCGCCACCCCGTGGGATCCGCATCTTGGGCACGTGATGAACCAGCAAGGTCTCGCCGTACACGAAGAAGCGCTCCTGCACCGTCTCCTTCCCGATCTCTCGAGCCAGGACGCTGGTTACTGACTTCGGCTCGTCAAGGTGATGCTGGGTCGTCGAGGGTCAGGCCGGTGCCGGCTATGAAGCCGTCGAGGGTGCCGGGCCGGTACTGAAGGCGCTTGAGCCGGTTGCGTACGAGTGCTTCGAGCCGGTCGAGGGCGACGACGGCGAGGTTGGCCAGGCTGCGTTTGACATGCGCCCATACCCACTCGACCGGGTTGAGGTGGGGTGAGTAGGCGGGCAGGAGGAACACCGTCAGCCACTCACGCTCGGAGATCAGCTTGCCCATGGCGCGGGAGACGTGGGTGCTCAGGCGGTCCCACACCAGTACGATGGGCGCCTTGACGAGCTGGTGGACGCCGTCGACCAGCGCGATGAAGTCCCGCTCGCCCATGCTGCGACGCTTACCTTTGCCCGCCCGGTGGGTGCGCAGGCGGTGGCACAACCGGGTGAGGTGACTCCCGTCGTGTGGACACTCTGACAATGGATCTTGTAGGTCCGAGGAAGGGTGTCCTGGTGGGACGGAAGTCTCCATATCCGGTGGAGTTCAGGAACGACGCGGTGGCGCTGTTTCGCGCGGCGGGCGGGAGGCGCACGTATGCCGCGGTCGCGGCGGACGTCGGGGTGACCGGCGAGACGCTGCGGAGCTAGTGCCGCATCAAGCTACGTTCGCCCTGTTCACGACCTCACGGAGGCGGTCGTCGGCGGCATGCTTGTTCCGCCAGATGATGTAGCGACGGAT
>NZ_JBSGDB010000041.1:0-32709 GCF_053602155.1 Streptomyces sp. NPDC004561 | reverse complement strand
GACCGCATACCTTCGCTGGGTTGAGCGGGTGTGGGGCCATTGTCGCCAGCACGTCCCCGACCCGGCGGCCGGCCTCCCGGGCCAGCGCCGCCGCCTCGGGGTGCCCGGCGGCCAGCAGGTCCCGTACGTCCGAGCCGGAGGCGGCCGGCACCCCGGACTCGGCCAGCCGCCGGGCCACCGCACGCCCGCTCGCGACGGCGGCGAGACAGCCCCGCGACCCGCAGCGGCACAGCGCGTCCGCACCCACCCGGATGTGCCCGATGTCGCCCGCGCCGCCGTCGATCCCCCGGTAGACCGAGCCGTCGACCACCACCCCGGCGCCGATGCCGGTGGACACCTTGACCAGCACGAAGGCGGCGCAGTCGGGGTGGCCGGTGCGCTGTTCGCCGTAGGCCATGAGGTTGGCGTCGTTGTCGACCAGGACCGGGACCGCCGGGGCGCCGGTGCGGTCGGTGAAGGCGCGGGCCAGGCGGCCTCGTATGTCGTAGCCGTCCCAGCCGGGCATGATCGGGGGCTGGACCACACGGCCGGTCTCGATGTCCACGGGGCCGGGGACGGCGAGCCCGACGCCGCAGACCTCCCCGGCCCGGTGACCGGCCTTCTCCAGCAACTCGGCGAACCAGTGCGCGAGTTCGCCCAGCACCGGCTCCGGGCCGTCCTCGATCACCAGGGTGCCGGAGTGCTCGGCCAGGATCTCGCCGCTCAGGGACAGGACGGCCGCGCGCGCGTGCCGGGTCTCCAGGTCGGCGGCGAGGACCACCGCGTGGGAGTCGTCGAACTCCAGGATGATGGAGGGACGCCCGCCGAGCGGCGAGTCGACCGGGCCGCCCGCGCCCTCGCGCAGCCAGCCGGCCCGGAACAGCCGGTCCAGGCGGTGGCCGACGGTCGCGCGGGACAGTCCGGTCGCCTGCTGGAGCGCGCCGCGTGTCACGGCCCGCCCACTGCGCACCAGTTCGAGCAGATCGCCGGCGCCTGCCTGGCTCCCGCTCTTCCCGGTTCTTCCCGGACGTCCGGACATGCGCACCCCCTTGTGCTTCTCAAGTCTGCATTACATATTAGGTTTTGCGTGTTAAATAGACGTAACCCTACGGTAGCCGCCGCCGAACCCGGTCGGCCGGCCGCCCGTCCTCGTCCCCGGGGAGCCCCGAGTGGATCGCACTGCCCAGCTCACCGCCCGTCCCACGGAGTACGGGATCGCATACGATCCACCGGGCCCCGGCCCGGCCTCCGGCACGTCCCTGCACGTCAGGGCGGCGCGGGTGCTCGACGCCAACTGGACGGGCGGCTCGACGGTCCCCTCCCGGAACCTGTACCCGCACCAGTGGTCCTGGGACTCGGCGTTCATCGCGATCGGCCTGCGGCACGTCTCCCCGCAGCGCGCCCATGCCGAGCTGGAGACGCTGCTCTCGGCCCAGTGGGCCGACGGGCGCGTCCCGCACATCGTCTTCAACCCCTCCGTACCGCTCGACGCGTACTTCCCCAGCCCCGACTTCTGGCGCTCCGCCACCGCCGGACGCGCCGCGGGCGCCCCGCGCACCGTACAGACCTCCGGCATCGTGCAGCCACCGGTGCACGCGCTGGCGGCCTGGCTGGTGCACCGCGCCGACCCCGGGCTGTCGCGGGCCCGGGGCTTCCTGGCCCGGGTGTACCCGCACCTGGCCGCCTGGCACCGCTATCTGCTGCACCGGCGGGACCTGGGCGGCGGGGGCCTGGTGTCCGTCGTGCACCCCTGGGAGCAGGGCATGGACAACAGCCCGTGCTGGGACGCCCCGCTCGCCCGGATCACCCCGGCCCCGGCCCGCTCCTTCCGCCGCGCCGACCTCGACCACGGCGCCCCCGAGGACCGGCCGACCGACCTGGACTACGGGCGGTACGTGCGGCTGGCCGCCGACTACCGGGACGCGGGTTACGCCGACGGAGGCGGGGAGTTCGCCGTCGAGGACCCGGCCTTCAACGCCCTGCTCATCGCCTCCGAGCACGCGCTCGCCCGGATCGCCGGGGAACTGGGCGCGGCCGGCACCGCCCGGCACGCGCGCGCCGAACGGCTGACGGCGGCCCTGGTGGAGCGGCTGTGGGACCCGCGGGCCGGGATGTTCCTGTGCCGGGACCTGCGGGGCGGGGGGTTGATCCGCGAGCGGGGGGTGTCCGGACTCGTCCCGCTGCTGCTGCCCGGGCTGCCCCGGGAGATCGCCGCCGCGCTCGTCGGCACCCTGTGCGGTCCGCACTTCGGGCTCGGCGGCCGCACCCGGCTCGTCCCCAGCTACGACCTGCTCGGCGAGGCCTTCGACCCGCACCGGTACTGGCGCGGCCCGGCCTGGTTCAACACCTCCTGGCTGCTGGAGCGGGGGCTGCGGCTGCACGGCGAGCGGGCCCGGGCCGACGCGCTGCGCGAGGCGGTGCTGGAACTCGCCGACACCACCGGCTTCGCGGAGTACGTCGACCCGTACAACGGCGAGGCCTGCGGCGCGACCGGCTTCGGCTGGACGGCCGCACTCGCGCTGGACCTGCACCACGAGCTGCACCAAGACCTTCTCAAGCGCCCCGGCGAGGGCGTGTCCCAGACGGGCACCGGCACGTTCGACAGGAGTGACAAGGGAGGCGACCGGGGATGACCGACCGGCATCATCTGCTCGTGCACGGCGCGACCTTCGCCGCCGTGGGCGACCGGGGCGACATCAGCGGGGTGCGGGGCGGCAGCTCCCCGGACGGGTTATTCGTACGCGACGCCCGGCACCTCAGCCGCTGGCAGCTCACCGTGGACGGCGCGGTACCGGAGGTGCTCACCCCGGTCGCGGACGGCGACACCGCGCGCTGCGTCCTCGTACCGCGCGGCGGCCGGCAGGAGCCCCCGGCGCACACCCTCTTCCGTGAGCAGGCGGTCGGCGACAGCTCGTTCGTGGAGACCGTGCGCGTGACCAGCAACCGCCCGGTGCCCACGACCGTCCGGCTGGCCGTCACCGCCGACGCCGACTTCACCGACCAGTTCGAGCTCCGCGCCGACCACCGCACCTACGTCAAGGCCGGCGCCCTGCGCTCCCGCGTCGTCATGGACGACGGCATCGAGTTCACCTACCGGCGCGCCGAATGGCGGTCCTGTACGACCATCACGGCCGACCCCGCCCCCGACGCCGTGGAGGAGACCGGCACGGGCGCCCGCCGTCTGGTCTGGACGCTGCAACTGGCACCGCACGGCACGCGTGAGCTGGTGCTGCGCGTGATGGCCCGCCCGCACGGCGACCGGCGCGCCCTGCGCGTGCCCCGCGACCCGGCCGCCGTGACCGGGCAACTCCGCTCCCTGGAGGAGGAGTTCGTGGAGGGCGTGGCCTTCCCGACCGGCTGGCCGGAACTGGCGGAGGCCTGTGCGCGGGGCCTCGCCGACCTGGCGGCGCTCCAGGTCCCGGCCACCGGCCCCGACGGCGAGGAGCTGCGGGTGCCGGCCGGCGGCGCCCCCTGGTTCCTCACCCTGCTCGGCCGGGACGCCCTGCTCACCTCCCTGTTCGCCCTGCCCTACCGTCCCCGGCCGGCCGCCGCCACGCTCCTCGCGCTGGCCGCCACCCAGGCGACCGGCGCCGGCATGTCCCGGGTCGCCCAGCCCGGCAAGATCGTGCACGAGGTCCGGCACGGAGAGCTGGCGCACTTCGGGCAGGTGCCGTTCGGGCGCTACTACGGCTCGGTCGACGCCACCCCGCTGTTCCTCGTGCTGCTCGGCGCGTACGTGGAGCGGACCGGCGACGGCGCCCTGGCCCGCCGGCTGGAGGGGCATGCCCGCGCGGCGGTCGGCTGGATGCTCGACCACGGCGGCCTGACCGCGCGCGGCTATCTCGTCTACCGCGCCGACGAGGGCGGCCTCGCCAACCAGAACTGGAAGGACTCCCCCGGCGCGATCTGCTGCGCCGACGGCACCCGGCCCACCGGCGCGGTGATGGCGGCGGGCGCCCAGGGCTACGCGTACGACGCGCTGCGCCGGACGGCGTGGCTGGCGCGCACGGTGTGGGCCGACGACACGTACGCGGCGCTGCTGGAGCAGGCGGCGGCCGATCTCCGCGACCGCTTCCAGCGGGACTTCTGGATGCCGGAGCGTTCCTTCCCGGCGCTGGCGCTCGACGGGGAGGGCCGCCGGATCGACGCGCTGGCCTCGGACGCCGGGCATCTGCTGTGGACCGGGCTGCTGGACAAGGAGTACGGCGAGCTGGTGGGCCGCAGGCTGCTGGAGCCGGACTTCTTCTCCGGCTGGGGCGTGCGCACCCTGGCCTCCGGCCAGCCGGCGTACCACCCGCTCTCCTACCACCGCGGCTCGGTCTGGCCGCACGACAACGCACTGATCACGCTGGGTCTGGCCCGCTACGGCCTGCACGACGAGGCCCGTACGGTCGCCCACGCGCTGGTCGACGCGGCGACGGCCGCCGGGCACCGCCTTCCGGAGGTCCTCGCGGGCTACGGCCGCGACACCCACCCCGAGCCGGTGCCGTACCCGCACGCGTGCGTCCGCGAGTCCCGCTCGGCCGCGGCGCCGCTCGCGCTGCTCACGGCGGTGGGAGGCGCGTAGCCCTCCGGTCGGGCGCAGGTGCGGGGAGGTGTTGGCGAGGCGTTTGCCGGGTGTTTGCCGAGTGCCGTGAACAGGGGCGGGTGACAGGCCGTACGGGATGACGGCGGGCCAGGCGGACCGGGTCTCCGGTCCCGTCCAGCCTCCCCAGCGTGGCCCGCCGTCCGTCACGGGTCTCGCACGGAAGGACCTTCGGGTTGCCTCAGCACACGAGCACGCGCCAGCCACCGGGTACGGCCGGAGGAACCGAGGACGTCCTCGCCGAACGAGGCCCCGAGGAAACCCCGGCCACCCCCGGGACCGGCCTCCCCGACGCCTCCGTCCCCGAGCCCCGCACGCCCGGGACCGCCACGCCGAGGAAGGGCCGGGAGAAGGGGAAGAAGCGGGGGCCCGCGAAGACGGAGACCGCCCCGGAAGCGGGACAGGCCACGCCCGAGACACCCACCACGGAGGCCGCACGGAAGGCCGACACCACGGGCACCGACACGGCGGAGGCCGCACGGCAGGCCGACACCGCAGAGGTCGCCACGGGGACCGACACGGCGGATGCGGCACGGGAAACCAAGACCGCCGAAGCCGTAGCCAAGGCCGACACCGCAGAGGCCACGACGGCGACCCCCACCGCGCAGGCCGAACCGAAGCCCGGCCCTGCCAAAGCCGCACGGGACACCGACCCCGGGAAGGCCGCACCGGAAGCCGAACCCGCCGAAGCCGTAGCGAAGGCCGACACCGCAGAAGCCACGGCAGTCGACGTCGCTCAGGCTTCACCGAAGACCGCGCGGGACAGCGACCCCGCGGCTGCCGCACCGGAAGCCGACGCCCCGGCAGGCGCAACGGAGACCGGCACCGCCGGTACTACCGAGCCCGGCGCCGTGCGCCGGCGCTCCTGGTCCGCCAAGGTCCGGCGGTGGCGGGAGCGGAATCCGGGGGTCGCTCAGGCGCTGTCCGTCGGCGTCACCGTGCTCGCCGCGGCGCTCGTCGTCGCGGCGCTCGTGGTGCCGCACTCCGTCGTGGATCTGGAGCCCACCAAGTTCCTGCGGATACCGGGCGAGGCGGTCATCGGGGCCGCCGTGCTGGTGGCGCTGCCGCGCCGGCCGCGGATCGCGCTGGCCGCGGTCTCCGGTGTCGCGCTGGCCGCGATGACCGTGCTGAACCTGCTCGACATGGGCTTCAACCAGTACCTCGGCCGCCCCTTCAACGTCGTGCTCGACTGGACCCTGTTCGGCGACGCGGAGTCGTACCTGGAGGACTCCCTCGGCCGCACGGCCACCCTCGCCGCCGTGACCGGTGTGATCGCCCTGGTCGTGCTGCTGTTCGTACTGCTGGCGCTGTCCATGGTCCGGCTGAGCAACCTGCTCGCCCGGCACACCGGCGCCGCCACCCGGGGCACGCTGATCGCGGGCGTCGCCTGGATCACCTGCTCCTCCCTCGGCCTGCAGATCTTCGGCGTGCCGATCGCCTCCGACGACACCGCCACCGCGCTGAAGGCGCAGGCCCACCGGATCTCGAACACCCTCAGGGACGAGGCGGAGTTCGAGAAGGTCGCGAAGGTCGACGCCTTCGGGAACACCCCGGCCGGCCAGCTGGTCCCCGACCTGCGCGGCAAGGACATGATCTTCACGTTCATCGAGAGCTACGGCCGCAGCGCGGTCGAGGACCCGATCATGGCGCCCGGTGTCGACAGCACCCTCGACGCCCGCACCAAGGCGCTGGCCAAGGCCGGCTTCCACGCCAAGAGCGGCTGGCTGACGTCGGCGACCTACGGCGGCAGCAGCTGGCTCGGCCACTCCACCACCATGTCGGGCCTGTGGATCAGCAACCAGCAGCGCTACAGCACCGTCATGGCCAGCGACCACCTCAGCCTGACCGACGCCTTCAAGAAGACCGGCGCCTTCGACACGGTCGGCGTCATGCCGGGCGTGCAGAAGGCGTGGCCGGAGCAGAAGTGGTACGGCCTGGACAAGGTCTACAACGCCTTCGAACTGGGCTACAAGGGACCGAAGTTCAGCTGGTCGACCATGCCGGACCAGTACACGCTCCAGCAGTACCAGGACCGGGTGCACAGCAAGCGGCCCGCCGACGGCAAGGCGCGGATGTCGCTGCTGATCCTCACCTCCAGCCACCAGCCCTGGGCGCCCATCCCGAAGATGGTCGGCTGGGACCAGCTCGGCGACGGCTCGATCTTCAAGGGCATCGAGGCGGCGGGCAACAACCCGGCCGACGTCATCGCCGACACCACCAAGTCCCGCCAGGAGTACGGCAAGTCGATCCAGTACTCGGTGACCGCCCTCACCCAGTGGCTGGAGCGCTACGGCAACGAGAACACGGTCCTGGTGTTCCTCGGCGACCACCAGCCGATCGCCCGGGTCAGCGGCAACCACGCCAGCCGTGACGTCCCCGTCGCGATCGTCGCCAAGGACCCCAAGATCCTCGACAAGATCGGCGGGTGGGGCTGGACGGACGGCCTGCGCCCCGCCCACAACGCCCCCGTCTGGAAGATGAGCGCCTTCCGCGACCGCTTCCTGACGGCGTACGGCTCGACCCCGCACCCGAAGAAGGGCTGAGCACGCGGGCGTCAGCCGCCGGACGTGTCGAGCTCCGCGTCCTCGCCCACGCCCGCGCAGTCGTACGGATCCTTGAGCCACCCGTCCGGCAGCACCACCCGGTTGTTGCCGGACGTACGGCCACGCGGCCCGTCCGCACCGGTCGGCCAGGGCTGGTCGAGGTCGAGCTCGTCGAGCCCGGCCCGCAGCTCCTGGAGCGAGGACGTGATGGCGAGCCGCTTGCGCATCTCGGAGCCGACCGCGAAGCCCTTCAGGTACCAGGCGACGTGCTTGCGGAAGTCGACGACGCCCTTGGACTCGTCGCCGAGCCACTCGCCGAGGAGGCCGGCGTGGCGGACCATGACGTCGGCCACCACCCGCAGCGAGGGCCGGGCCACGTCCTCGGGCCGCCCCTCGAACGCCGCCACCAGGTCCGCGAACAGCCATGGGCGGCCCAGGCAGCCGCGCCCGACCACGACCCCGTCGCAGCCGGTCTCGCGGACCATCCGCTGCGCGTCTCCGGCCGACCAGATGTCGCCGTTGCCGAGGACGGGGATCTCCGGGACGTGCTCCTTCAGCCGGGCGATGGCGTCCCAGTCGGCGGTGCCGCCGTAGTGCTGGGCGGCCGTACGGCCGTGCAGGGCGATGGCCGTCACCCCCTCCTCGACGGCGATGCGGCCGGCGTCGAGGTAGGTGATGTGGTCGTCGTCGATGCCCTTGCGCATCTTCATCGTCACGGGGAGGTCGCCGGCCCCGGAGACCGCCTCGCGCAGGATGGCCCGCAGCAGGTTCCGCTTGTAGGGCAGGGCCGAGCCGCCGCCCTTCCGTGTGACCTTCGGCACCGGGCAGCCGAAGTTCAGGTCGATGTGGTCGGCCAGGCCCTCCTCCGCGATCATGCGGACGGCCTTGCCGACGGTCGCCGGGTCCACGCCGTACAGCTGGATCGACCGCGGTGTCTCGCTCGCGTCGAACCTGATCAGCTGCATGGTCTTCTCGTTGCGCTCGACCAGCGCACGGGTCGTGATCATCTCGCTGACGAACAGCCCCTTGCCGCCGCTGAACTCCCGGCACAGGGTGCGGAAGGGCGCGTTGGTGATGCCCGCCATGGGTGCGAGCACGACGGGCGGCGCCACGGCGTGCGGGCCGATGGAGAGCGAGTGGGTCATCAGACGGCTCCGGGACGACGTACAACGGAAGACAAGGACCCATTGTCCCTCACTCGGCCGGGCCACCCGTCCCCGGACCGCGTCAGGATCATGTAATAGTCATTAGTTAGACGCACTATTGAAATCGACGTACGATGGGACGCATGCCAGAGTTGAGTCATCGCAGGCGCCTGCTCGTGCTCGCGATCTGCTGCATGAGCCTGCTGATCGTGAGCCTGGACAACACCGTGCTGAACGTGGCGCTGCCCTCGATGCAGCGCGACCTGCACGCCACCACCTCCGGGCTGCAGTGGACGATCGACGCCTACACGCTCGTCCTGGCCTCGCTGCTGATGCTGGCGGGGTCCACGGCGGACCGGATCGGCCGCAAGAGGGTCTTCATGGCCGGTCTGGTGGTGTTCTCCATCGGCTCGCTGCTGTGCTCGCTCGCCCCGAACCTGGAACTGCTCGTCGTCTTCCGCATGGTCCAGGCGATCGGCGGCTCGATGCTCAACCCGGTCGCCATGTCGATCATCACCAACACCTTCACCGACTCCCGTGAGCGCGCCCGCGCGATCGGCGTATGGGGCGCGGTGGTCGGCATATCCATGGCGGCGGGCCCGCTGATCGGCGGTCTGCTGGTCCAGTCGGTCAGCTGGCGCTCGATCTTCTGGGTCAACCTCCCCGTCGGCCTCGCGGCCCTGCTGCTCACCCTGCGCTTCGTCCCGGAGTCCCGCGCGCCCAAGGCACGCCGCCCCGACCCGGTCGGCCAGATCCTGGTCATCGCCCTGTTCGGCTCGCTGACGTACGCGATCATCCAGGCGCCGGACTCGGGCTTCGCCGCGGTGTCCCCGTTCGCCGCCGTCGCCCTCGTCGCCCTCCTCGCCCTGCTCTGGTACGAGCCCCGGCGTGACGAGCCCCTCATCGACCTGCGCTTCTTCCACTCCGCGCCGTTCAGCGGGGCGACCGTGATCGCGATCAGCGCGTTCGCCGCGCTGGGCGGTTTCCTCTTCATGTCGACGCTGTACCTGCAGAACGTGCGCGGCCTCGACGCCCTGCACGCGGGCCTGTGGATGCTGCCCATGGCCGCGCCCACCTTCCTGTGCGCGCCACTCTCCGGCCGCCTGGTCGGCAGCCGCGGCTCCCGTCTCCCGCTCCTGGTGGCCGGTACGGCGATGACGGCGAGCGGTGTGCTGTTCGCGGCCTTCGAGGCCGAGACGTCGAACACCACCCTGTTCATCGGGTACGTGCTCTTCGGCATCGGCTTCGGCTTCGTGAACGCGCCGATCACCAACACGGCGGTCTCGGGCATGCCGCGCACCCAGGCCGGCGTCGCCGCCGCCGTCGCCTCCACGAGCAGGCAGCTGGGCCAGACCCTCGGCGTCGCGGTGGTCGGCGCCGTCCTGGCCACCGGCATCGGCTCGTCCCCGTACAAGGACGTGTTCGTCTCGGCGGCCCGCCCCGGCTGGTGGATCCTCACCGCCTGCGGCCTCGCCGTCCTCGTCCTCGGCCTGCTCACCAGCGGCCGCTGGGCCCACCGGACCGCCGAGCGCACGGCCGAGCAGCTGGAGTCGGCGGAGATCCGGCAGGTGGTCGGCGCCTCGGGCCGCTCCTAGCCACCGGCCCCGGGACACGGCCGCCGGCCCACCGGATGCTCCGGCCCTCGTCCGTGCCGGACGCGCGAAGGCGGCCCGGGTGTGGCACCCGGGCCGCCTCACAGACGGTGTGCCGCCTGGTGTCAGCCGCGGCCGAACTTGGCCAGGGCCGCGACGAAGCGGAGGGCGTCCACCGTGCCGACGCCGGTCGCCATGTCGTAGCCGTTCACGGCCTTGTAGCCCTGCACGCCCTGGTAGCTGTTGTCGGTGCCGTCGTTGACGTCGACGATGCCCGAGCCCTTGTGCTTGAACAGGGTGTACAGCGCCGCGTTGATGTTGCCCACGCGGTGGCCGGCCGCCTGGTCGGCGAGGGCGACGATGCCGGAGAACAGCGGGGAGGCCTCGCTGGTGCCGCCGGAGACGTCCCAGCCGGTGGCGGTCGGGTCGTAGCTGGAGTAGACCCAGGCGCCGCCGTTGACCGCGGCGGCCATCGAGACGTCCGGGGTGCCGCGGCGGGAGCCGACGACGTTCTTCACACCGTTCTGGAAGCCGGGACGGGTGAAGACGTGGGACTGGCCGCCGCCGCCCGCGCCGTAGTCGTTGTAGACGCTGTCCGGCTTGACGCGCTGGCCCTTGTCGTTCAGGTGGAGCTGGGTGCCGCCGATGGAGGTCACCAGCGGGTCGGACGAGGGCCAGGAGTTGACGCGCGTCTTGTAGTAGCCCTTGCCGTCCGCCGTGCTGTCGGTGGCGCCGCCGTCACCGGAGGAGGCGAGGACGGTCACGTGCTTGCGGTTGGCGTCCTCGAACGCGTACCGCAGCTTCTTGATGCTGGAGAAGTCGCCCTTCTCGAAGCCGGGGAAGGTGTTCTCCGTCGCGCCGAAGCTCTGCGTGATGACGTCGCCGACCCCGTGGTCGATGTAGTACTTCTCGGCGTCCATCATCTCCGGCAGGCCGGTGGTGCCCTCGGTCTCGGCGACCGCGGTCTCCACGAGCATGATCTTGGCGTCGGGCGCCACGGCGTGGGCCATCTCGACGTCCAGCGAGGTCTCGCCGGCCCAGCCCGTCATGTCGGAGTTCTTCGGGTCGAAGGGGGGCACCTTGCCCCACTTGACCACCTTGACCTTGGTGCTCGGCAGCCCGAACTGCTTGCTGTAGACGTCGAGGTCGTGCTGGACCGTCGGGGAGCCGAACGAGTCGACGATGACGATCGTGCGCCCCTTGCCCGTGACGCCCTTCTTGTAGAGGGCGTTGAGGTCGTACGCGGTGCGGTACTGGAGCGGGTTGTAGCAGTTGATGTGCCATTTGGCCTGGCACTGGGCGATGGGGAGCGGGCTGGCCACGCCGTGAACGAGGTTGTGCCCGACGATGGCCGGGACCGCCTTGGTGTGCGGTACGGCGGCGGACGCGGCGCTGGTGACGCCGGCCGGAGCAGCGGTTGCCAGTGCGGCGGCGACGAGGGCGGCGGTGGCGGCCGTGGATGCCGCGACGCCTCGCCCGGTACGCGCTATGTGCATGAATTCCCCTGAGTGGTCTGGTGTCGACCGAAGTGGTCTCGCGCATCCCATCGAGTGAGTCATGCACAGGACAAGCCTGTTGAACTGTAGATATCGAATCTTTTACCGAAACACCACCTCTGGCCCCGAGGTGTTCAACTCCCCAGCGCCAGCTCGTGGAGCCTCTCCAGGCGCTCGCGCGTCTCCTCGTCCCTCGGGGTGCAGGTCACCATCCGGGCGCCCGCCTCGGGTCCCAGCCACAGGTCGGTGTGCTCCAGAGTGAGGTGCCCCACAAGGGGGTTGAGAAACCCCTTGGTCCTGGTGCGGCTGCCGACCACCTCGTAGCGCTCCCAGTTCTCGCGGAACGCCGGGGACTCCTCCAGCCGCTTGAGGAGCGTCTTCCAGGCGGGCTCCCCGAGATGACCGGCCGGCGCGGCCCGCAGCCGGGCGGCCATCAACTGCCCAATGTGATGCGGATCGTGCTGTCGGAGGTGCCGCCCGCCCGGGCCGTCGGAGGCGGCGGTGTGATGGTCACCACCCAGCAGTCCGCGCTGTCCCTCGGGGTGGCCACGCTCGGCACCCTGCTCCTCACCCTCGTACCGCACTTGGGCATGCGGGACGCGCTGGTCACCACGCTGCTGGTGCAGTTGGCCGGGATCGTGCTGACCGGGCTGCTCGGGCTGCGGCTGCCCCGCGCGGTCGGTTGAGCCGAGCGCACGGGACGGCCAACTCACCGTGAAGCTCCCCCCGTTGATGTTGTTCCTGCTGCACACTCCTTGCGGTCGGGGTGTGCGGGACTCACGGAGGCGGGAGGCGTCATGCCGGAGGACGACAGCACGAGCAAGGTCAGCCGCTGGGACCGGCACGGCCGGGAGCACGTGGTCAGGGTCCGGCGCACGGGGGTGCAGCGCACGATCAGATGCGACACCTGCGGCTGGCGGCGGAGCGCGCAGTTCCTGCCCTGGCTGAAGGCGGAGGAGCACCTCGCCGAGGCCCACCAGGCGACGGTCGACCCGGCGGCGTCCAGGCAGCCCTCGCGCTGATCACGACGGGCCGAGGTCGTCGGTCAGGGCGGGCACCAAGTTCGCGAATATCGGCGTTGACCTGCGCGTTTACCCGCTCCGAACACCGGTCACGCAGCGTCCCGAGTGGCCGACGGAGCGAAGTCGGGTCAGCCTGGGAGACGTCCGATCGAGCGACAGGAGAGAACCATGACCTCCGTACTCCGCCACCACCGCTACGGCCGTGCGCTGGGCGCCGGTGTCCTGTCCGTGGCGCTGCTCTCCGGCGGTACGGCCGGAGCCTACGCCGCGAGCAGCAAGCCCAACCCCAAGCCCACCATGACCGGCACCGAGATGCCGACCATGAAGCCCTCGATGAAGCCGTCCATGAAGCCGTCCATGAAGCCTTCGATGAAGCCTTCGATGACGGCGATGGGTTCCATCACCGTCGGTGCCAACCACAAGGCCGTCAAGGTCGGGAACACCGTGGTGTTCACCGGCCGGGTCAAGGGGGTGAAGGCCGGCTCCTCCCTGGTGCTCCAGCACCAGATGAACGGCAAGTGGACCAACCTCACGTCCACGGCCGTCGTCGGCAAGAACGGCAACTACACGATCAAACGGACGTTCACCAACAAGGGCACCGAGCAGGTGCGGGTGGCGACCAAGTCCGGCACGGTCCAGTCCTCCCCGGTCAGCGTGACGGTGAGCTGAGGCCCCGTACCAGTAGGTCCACGACGGCCGTGAACTCCTCGCCGACGCCGGGGCGGATCCACTCCCGGGCGTAGCAGGGGTCGTGAAAACGGCCGGTGGCCTGGAAGACGGCTCGCGCCGTCGCCGCCGGGTCGGGCACCGAGAAGGCGCCCGACCCGGCTCCTTCCGTGATGATCCGGGTCAGCTGCGCGGTCAGGTCGGCTATGTGGTCGCCGACGACCGTGCCGTTCTCGTCCGTGAGCACCGTGTAGGTCGCGAACAGCTCCGGATCGTCGCCCGCCTTGTGCCGCTTGGCCTCGAACAGGGCGGCGAGCCAGTCCCGCAGCCGGCTCTCCGGATCGCGGTCCGCCGCGGCGATTCCGGCGAGCCGCGCCGACGTCCGGTCCAGCCAGCGCTTGGTGACCGCCTCGCGCAGCGCCGCCTTGGTGCGGAAGTGCCGGTAGACACTGCCGTGGCTGACGCCGAGCGCGCGGGCCACGTCCACCACGGTGGCCTTGGCCGGGCCGTGGCGGCGCAGCACCTCCTCGGTGGCTTCGAGGATGCGCTCGGCGGTCAGGGTCTCGCTGGTCGGTGCCATGCTCTAGACCGTACCGGGCGGCCCGGTCAGAGCTCGCTGTCGAGGTGGGCCATCTGCGCGCTCGGGTAGCGGTCGCCGGCCGCCGCTTCCGCCGGGACGGCCTCCTCGATCGCCGCCAGGTCGGCCGCGTCCAGGCTCACGTCCAGCGCGCCGAGCGACTCGGTCAGCCGCTCCCGGGTGCGGGCGCCGATCAGCGGCACGATGTCCTCGCCGCGGGAGAGCACCCAGGCGATGGCGGTCTGCGCGACGGTGACGCCCTTCTGCTCGGCGATCTTGCGCAGGGCCTCGACCAGGTTCAGGTTGTGCCGGAGGTTCTCGCCCTGGAAGCGGGGCGAGTGGGCGCGGAAGTCGTTCGCGGCCAGCCGCCGGTCACGGGCGAAGTGGCCGGAGATCAGGCCCCGGGAGAGCACGCCGTAGGCGGTGATGCCGATGCCCAGCTCGCGGGTGGCCGGCAGGATCTCCCGCTCGATGCCGCGGGAGATGAGCGAGTACTCGATCTGGAGGTCGGCCACCGGGGCGGTGGCGGCGGCCCGCCGGACGGTGTCGGCCCCGACCTCGCTCAGGCCGACGTGGCGCACATGCCCCTTCTCGATCAGTTCGGCGATCGCGCCGACGGTCTCCTCGATCGGCACGTCCGGGTCGAGCCGGGCGATCCGGTAGACGTCGATGTGGTCGACGCCGAGGCGCTGGAGCGAGTAGGCGGCGAAGTTCTTCACCGCGGCGGGGCGGCCGTCGTAGCCGCTCCAGTTGCCGTCCGGGTCGCGCAGGGCGCCGAACTTCACGCTCACCAGGGCCTGTTCACGGCGGGCGGGGGGCGCGGTGCGCAGGGCCTCGCCGAGCAGCATCTCGTTGTGGCCCATGGCGTAGAAGTCACCGGTGTCCAGCAGGGTGACACCCGCCTCCAGGGCCGCGTGGACGGTCGCGACGGACTCGGCGCGGTCGGTGTCGCCGTACAGGGCGGACATGCCCATGCAGCCGAGGCCGAGGGCGGAGACCTGGGGGCCGGTGGTTCCGAGGGTTCGGGTTCGCATCGTCATGACTCCACCTTGCCATGACAGATGACAGATATCAATATCTGTCATTCCACTAATGGGGCAGGCATCGGAGGCGTGGACCCAAAAAGGCCCACCCACCCGGCCGGGCTTCGGCGGGGTGGGTGGGCGGGGAGCGACTGGGGCGCCTCGGGCGTCAGCAGCCCAGGAGACGCTGGGCCAGGTAGCCCTCGATCTGGTCGAGGGAGACCCGCTCCTGCTTCATCGAGTCGCGCTCACGCACCGTGACGGCGTTGTCGTCGAGGGTGTCGAAGTCCACGGTCACGCAGTACGGCGTACCGATCTCGTCCTGACGGCGGTAGCGGCGGCCGATCGCGCCGGCGTCGTCGAACTCGATGTTCCAGTTCTGGCGCAGCGCCTGGGCGAGCCCCTTGGCCTTCGGGGACAGCTCCGGGTTGCGGGACAGCGGGAGGACGGCGACCTTCACCGGGGCCAGACGGTGGTCGAGGCGCAGCACCGTGCGCTTCTCCATCTTGCCCTTGGCGTTCGGGGCCTCGTCCTCGACGTAGGCGTCGAGCAGGAAGGCCAGCATCGTGCGGCCGACACCGGCGGCGGGCTCGATGACGTACGGCGTCCAGCGCTCCTGGGCCTCCTGGTCGAAGTAGGAGAGGTCCTGGCCGGAGGCCTTGGAGTGGGCGCCGAGGTCGTAGTCGGTGCGGTTGGCGACACCCTCCAGCTCGCCCCACTCGCTGCCGCCGAACTGGAAGCGGTACTCGATGTCGGCGGTGCGCTTGGAGTAGTGGGAGAGCTTCTCCTTCGGGTGCTCGTACCAGCGCATGTTCTCGGTACGCAGGCCGAGGCCGGTGTACCAGTTCCAGCGCTGCTCCATCCAGTACTCCTGCCACTTCTCGTCCTCGCCCGGCTTGACGAAGAACTCCATCTCCATCTGCTCGAACTCGCGGGTACGGAAGATGAAGTTGCCGGGCGTGATCTCGTTGCGGAAGGACTTGCCCATCTGGGCGATACCGAACGGGGGCTTGCGGCGCGAGGTGGTCTGCACCTGGGCGAAGTTGGTGAAGATGCCCTGGGCGGTCTCGGGGCGCAGGTAGGCGACGGAGCCGCTGTCCTGCGTCGGGCCGAGGTGGGTGGAGAGGAGGCCGGAGAACTGCTTGGGCTCGGTGAACTGGCCCTTGTTGCCGCAGTTCGGGCAGTTGATGTCCGCCAGGCCGTTGGCCGGGGCGTGACCCTTCTTCTCCTCGTACGCCTCTTCCAGGTGGTCGGCACGGAACCGCTTGTGACACGCGGTGCACTCGGTCAGCGGGTCCGTGAAGGTGGCGACGTGGCCGGACGCGACCCAGACCTCGGAGGCCAGGATGACGGACGAGTCGATACCGACCACGTCCTCGCGGGACGTCACCATGTAGCGCCACCACTGGCGCTTGATGTTCTCCTTGAGCTCGACACCCAGCGGTCCGTAGTCCCAGGCGGCGCGCTGTCCGCCGTAGATCTCACTGCTGGGGAAAACGAAGCCACGGCGCTTGCTCAGGCTGACGATGGTGTCGATCTTGTCGGCGGCCACGGTGCTCTCTTCATTACGACGACGGGCGTTGAAGCGAGATGCTTCCAGCGAATGATTCAGGTTACCGGCGCAGGCTCCCTCACGGCCAAATCGGCCCCCCTGTCGAGAGCACCTCAAGGGTGCTTGTTGACAACGGTTTCCATGTTAGTTGAAAATGACTGTCATGAACGTACGACGACGCCTCATACCCGCCGCCGCGCTCGCCGCTGTCACCGCACTCGGGGCCGGCGCGCTCTCCGCCTGCTCCGCCGACGGCGCGGCAGCGGCCGGCACCGGGAAGTTCGACGTCGTCGCGTCGTTCTACCCGATGGCGTTCCTCGCCGAGCGGATCGGCGGCAGCCACGTCCACGTCACCAGTCTCACCTCGCCCGGCCAGGAACCGCACGACCTGGAGATCAGCCCCAAACAGATCGCGATGCTCCAGGACTCCGACGCGGTCCTGTACCTGAAGAACCTCCAGCCCTCCGTCGACGACGCGGTGGCCCAGTCCCCGGTCGGGACGAAGATCGACGCGGCCTCCCTGACCACGCTGGAGGAGCACGGCAACGAGGTCGGCGGCCACGCGGCCGCGCACGACGCCCACAGCAGCGAGGAGCCGGCCGGCAAGGACCCGCACATCTGGCTCGACCCCGTGCGCTACGCCCAGGTCGCCCGGGGCGTCGGCGCGGCCTTCGAGAAGGCCGACCCCGGGCACGCGGCCGACTACCGGCGGAGCACCGCGGCCCTGGTGAAGCAGCTGAACGGCCTGGACCAGCGGTTCCGCACCGGCCTCGCGCACACCAGGACCAGGGTCTTCATCACCACGCACGCCGCCTTCGGCTACCTCGCCGAGCGCTACGGCCTCACCGAGGAGGCCATCAACGGCCTCGACCCCGAGTCCGAGCCCAGCGCCGCGCGCGTGAAGGACCTGGAGACGATGGCGAGGGCCGACGGCGTCTCCACCGTCTTCTACGAGACGCTCGTCAGCGACAGGACCGCGAAGACCCTCGCGGGCGACTCCGGTCTGCGCACCGACGTCCTGGACCCGATCGAGGGCATCACCGCCAGGTCCCGCGGCACGGACTACTTCGCGGTCCAGGAAGCCAACCTCAAGGCCCTCCAGCAGGCGCTGGGCGCCAAGTGACCGGCACGGGAGACGAGATGACCGCAGAAGCCGTCATAGCCCTGCGCGGGGTGAGCGCCGAACTCGGCGCCCGTCCCGTACTGCGCGGCATCGACCTCACCGTCGGCCGCGGCGAGGTCGTCGCGCTGCTCGGCGCCAACGGCTCGGGCAAGTCCACGGCGATCCGCACGATCATCGGCCAGGTGCCGGTCAGCGCCGGCACGGTAGGACTGTTCGGCACCCCGCGCAGCGCCTTCCGCGACTGGGCCCGCGTGGGCTACGTACCGCAGCGCACCACGGCCGCGGGCGGTGTCCCGGCGACCGTCACCGAGATCGTCTCCTCGGGCCGGCTCTCCCGCACCCGCTTCGGCCTCTTCCGCAGGACCGACCGGCAGGCCGTGCGCCACGCCCTGGAACTGGTCGGCATGGCGGACCGGGCCGGGGACTCGGTGAACGCCCTGTCCGGCGGCCAGCACCAGCGCGTGCTGATCGCCCGGGCCCTGGTCGCGGAGCCCGAACTGCTGATCATGGACGAGCCGATGGCGGGCGTCGACCTGGCCAGCCAGGAGGTGCTGGCAGCGACCCTGCGCGAGCAGGTCTCCCGCGGCACCACGGTCCTGCTCGTGCTGCACGAGCTGGGCCCGCTGGAGCCCCTGATCGACCGGGCGGTCGTCCTGCGCGACGGCCGTGTGGTGCACGACGGCCCCCCGTCGAGCGCCGGGCCCGGCCACGACCCCGCCCACCCGTCGCCCGCCACCGCCCTCGGCGGAGGCGCCTCGCACCACTGCTTCGACGCGCACGCACCCGCGGGCACCGGACCGACCCGGACAGGACTGCCGAGCTGATGGACCTCCTGAACTACGCCTTCATGCAGCGGGCGCTCGTCGCGGCCGTCCTGGTCGGCATCACCGCGCCCGCGATCGGCATCTACCTCGTCCAGCGCCGCCAGCCCCTGATGGGCGACGGCATCGGCCACGTGGCGATGACCGGCGTCGGCCTCGGCTTCCTGCTGCACGCCTCGCCGGTGTGGATGGCGACGGCCGTGTCGGCGCTCGGCTCCGTCCTCATGGAGCTGATCCGCTGGTACGGCAGGACGCGCGGCGACATCGCCCTCGCGATGCTCTTCTACGGCGGCATGGCGGGCGGCGTGATGTTCGTCAACATCGCGCCGGGCGGCTCCAACGCGAACCTGATGTCGTACCTGTTCGGCTCGCTGTCGACGGTGGCGCCCTCGGACGTGACCGCGATCGTGGTGCTCGCCGCGTTCGTCGCCGTGGTGACCCTCGGTCTGCGCCGTCAGCTGTTCGCGGTCAGCCAGGACGAGGAGTTCGCGCGGGTCACCGGGCTGCCCGTGCGCGCCCTGAACCTGCTCGTCGCGGTCACCGCGGCGGTCACGGTGACCGTCGCCATGCGGGTGGTCGGCCTGATCCTGGTCTCCGCGCTCATGGTCGTACCGGTCGCCGCCGCGCAGCAGCTCACCCGCAGCTTCGCCGCGACCTTCGCCATCGCCGTCGCCATCGGCGTCACCGTGTCGGTCGGCGGCACGATCACGTCGTTCTACCAGGACGTGCCGCCCGGCGCGACGATCGTGCTGCTGACCATCGCCGCGTTCGTCGCGCTGACCGCCGCCGCCGCCCCGCTGGCCCGGCGACGCGCCCGCGCGGCCACCGCCGCAGCATCCCCCGCGGGCCCGGTGGAGTACTCCGTTCCGGCCACGCGGACGGCCGTGGACGAGGCCGGCGTCTGACCGTCCACGGCCCTTGCTGGCACAATGGCCGGGGCAGGGGTGGGACGTGAGCCCGCGAGAGAGCCGATGGGGCGCGCCGGTGTGGTGAGCGCGAGCGCGCAGGCCGGTGGGCCGGGCACGGTCGCGGTCCCGGCTACGGCTCGGACCGCCCCGCCGGTGAGCGAGCCATCAAGGAGGCAACGGTGACGACCGCTGGACCGCCCGTGAAGGGCCGCGCGACCCGACAGCGGGCAGCCGTGGCGGCGGCCCTGGACGAGGTCGACGAGTTCCGCAGCGCGCAGGAACTGCACGACATGCTCAAGCACAAGGGCGACTCGGTCGGCCTCACCACCGTCTACCGCACGCTGCAGTCCCTCGCGGAGGCCGGCGAGGTCGACGTCCTGCGCACCTCCGACGGCGAGTCCGTCTACCGCCGCTGCTCCACCGGCGAACACCACCACCACCTGGTCTGCCGCGCCTGCGGCAAGGCCGTCGAGGTGGAGGGGCCTGCGGTGGAGAAGTGGGCGGAGGCGATCGCCGCCGAGCACGGCTATGTGAACGTGGCCCACACCGTGGAGATCTTCGGCACCTGCGCGGACTGCGCGGGCCAGGGCTGCTAGACGCGGGTGAGGTGACGGTCGCCGGTGACACGATCAGCCGTCCCCGGCGTTGATCAGCCGCGGCCGAAGCAGCGCTCCAGCTCGTCCAGGTCGTAGAAGCCGCTGCCCCTGGTGACGGGACGGCAGCCCGCCCTGAACGGCGTCTCGCGCTCGTTGTAGAGCATGCGGACCAGGTAGCGGTCGCCCTTCTGGAAGACGTCCCACTGGATGTTGGCGCCCAGCGGGGCCACCGACGCGCCCCGCCAGGGGTTGTCGGCGTAGGTGTACGGCTCGTCCGGGTCGGCGGGCCGTGTGCTGCCGGGCAGGCCCATCAGCGCGGCCAGCGGGATGATCTCCTCGGCGTGGGTGAAGCGCAGCTCGGCGCCGAGGTCGCTGGTGCCGGCGCGCTTGGCCTCGACCTGCCGGAAGAAGTCGTCGAGGAGGACGCCCGCCATCCGGTAGGTGATGTCGCTGTCGGAGAAGCCGGGGCCCTTCTCGTAGAACTCCTCCGCGTCGCCGAGGTAGCCGAACCAGGACGCGTCGGCGCGGGAGACGTAGCGGTCCATGCCCCAGCCCTCACCGCCGGGGCTCTCCTCGCTCATCGCGGGGGCGATGGCGTACAGGCCGTAGACGGCCCGGGCCGCCCCGACCTGGTCGGTGATCCCGTCGGCGAAGGACTCCGTGAAGATCCGCCGCAGGACGCTCCGGGCGGCCTCGTGGGTCCTCGGCTGGTCGGCGATCGCGTTCAGGGTGTCCTTGAGGCGCTGGTCGTTCGCGAGGTAGTCGCGGTAGGCCGCGCCGCCGGCCGCCTTGTGGAAGTACAGCAGGTCCTTGTCGGTGCGGGTCGGTCCGATCAGCGGCTTCAGCCCGGGGTCGGCGGCGGCGAGGGCGCCGGTGTACTCGGCCGCGCTGTCCACCGCCCGCCCCTGTCCGGAGCTGACCACGTCGATCTTCTCGCCCTCGTCGGCGATCTTCGCGAACAGGGACGGCAGCCGCTCGGCCGCGCGGGTGGCCGTGTCCCGCATCTCCTTCCGTCCGCGCCCGCTGAGGTCGCCGTGGCCGACCTGCGCCATGGCGGCCTGGAGAGCCCGCACCTTCGGCCCGAAATCCTCGCCGGTCGCGGTGAGCTGCCCCTCCTGCCGGGCCCGGTCCCACAGCCCGAGGATCAGGTCGCCGTCGCCGCTGTCGGTGGCCGCGCGGGACCCGTGCCGGGAGACGTTCTCGGTGAAGACGGGCGTGAAGCCGGCCGGGGGGCGCTGGTAGCCGTCCGGGCTCTGCTCGGCCTCGTAGGGGGCCTTGGTGCCGTAGCTCTCCCGGTCCGCGGGGCCGTCCGCGGCGTGCGCGGGCAGCGCGGTCAGGAGCAGGGCGCCGAGGGCGAGGACAGGAGGGAGACGTCTCATGGTCACCACATCCTCGGCCGCCCGCATGAACCACCGATGGCTACGAGGTGGCCGACTCGTCGCCCTCCATGGCCGACAGCTCCTCGTTCGGGATGGCGCCGCCGAACCGCCGGTCGCGGGAGGCGAATTCGAGGCAGGCCCGCCACAGGTCACGGCGGTCGAAGTCGGGCCACAGCACGTCCTGGAAGACCATCTCGGCGTACGCGCTCTGCCAGAGCAGGTAGTTGGAGGTGCGCTGCTCGCCGCTCGGGCGCAGGAACAGGTCGACGTCCGGCATGTCCGGGTAGTACAGGTACCTCTGGATGGTCTTCTCGCCGACCTTGGACGGGTCGAGCCGGCCCGCCTTCACGTCCTCCGCCATCGCCTTCGCCGCGTCCGCGAGCTCGGCCCGGCCGCCGTAGTTCATGCAGAAGTACAGCGTGAGCAGGTCGTTGCCCTTGGTCTGCTCCTGGGCGACCTGCAGCTCCTTGGCGACCGACTTCCACAGCTTGGGCATACGGCCCACCCAGCGCACCCGGATGCCCAGCTCGTCGAGCTGGTCGCGGGTCTTGCGGATGAAGTCGCGGTTGAAGTTCATCAGGAAGCGGACCTCGTCGGGCGAGCGCTTCCAGTTCTCGGTGGAGAAGGCGTACAGGGAGATGTTGCGGACGCCGATCTCGATGGAGCCCTGGAGGACGTCGAGCACCCGCTCGGCGCCGACCTTGTGCCCCTCGGTGCGCGGCAGCCCACGCTCCTTCGCCCACCGCCCGTTGCCGTCCATGACGATCGCCACGTGGTTCGGGACCAGCTCACCCGGGAGCTTCGGAGGGCGTGCGCCGGACGGGTGCGGCTCCGGCTTCTTGTACTCGCGCCGCTGGCGCCCCAGGATCCCGCGTACCACCATGTGCCTCTCGTCTCCCTCTCACTTTTCCACGTACCGGAGCGAGCGCAGCCCGCGCTCCAGATGCCAGTGCAGGTAGGCGGACACCAGCCCGCTGCCCTCCCGGACGTAGCGCGCCTCGCACGCGTCCGCCGTCTCCCAGTCTCCCGTAAGCAGCGCACCGAGCAGGACCAGGGTCTGCGGGGAGGGTACGACGCTGCCCGGCACCCGGCAGTCCCCGCAGACGGAGCCGCCCGAGGCGACCGAGAAGAAGCGGTTCGGACCGGGCATGCCGCACTTGGCGCAGTCGCCGAAGCTGGGCGCGTACCCGTTGACGGCGAGGGAGCGCAGCAGGAAGGCGTCGAGGACGAGGTGGGGCGCGTGCTCACCCCGGGCGAGCGTCCGCAGGGCCCCCACCAGCAGCAGGTACTGCTGCACGGCGGGCTCGCCCTCGTGGTCGGTGAACCGCTCGGCGGTCTCCAGCATGGCCGTGCCGGCGGTGTACCGCGCGTAGTCGGCGACGATGCCGCCACCGTACGGAGCGATGGTCTCGCTCTGGGTGCACAGCGGCAGCCCGCGCCCGACCAGCTCGCTCCCCCGCGCGAAGAACTGCACGTCCACGTGGGAGAAGGGCTCCAGCCGGGCCCCGAACTTCGACTTGGTCCGCCGCACCCCCCGGGCCACGGCCCGCACCCGCCCGTGCCCACGGGTGAGCAGCGTGATGATCCGGTCCGCCTCACCCAGCTTCTGGGTGCGCAGCACGATGCCGTCGTCGCGGAACAGACTCATGGCTCCATTCTCGCCCATGGCGGGAGCGGCTAGAGCGTCTCTCCGCGACTGCGGGCGTTGGCGTGCGCCGTCGCCGCGCTCAGACGTTCGGCATCGGTCGCGCGCCGCACGGCCCCGGGCTCGGCGTCCCACTCCCGGCCCCCGCCGTACGGTCTCAGCTGGACGTACGGCCCCTCGTGCCCCATGACGATCCCGATCCTGCCGGTACGCGTGTCCACGACATGGCTGCCGATGGGGGGCTCGACGGGGTACGTCACGACGTCACCCCCGCCACGGCCGCCGCGAGCAGCCGCGCGGTGTCCACGGGAATGACTCCGGCCTCCGCGAGAGCCGACCGCAATTCTTCCAATGTCTCCTCCGCCTCTTCGACGCACAACGCCGAGTGTGTGGTCCCTCGCGCCTTCACCCGTGCTCCCCTTCCCTCTCGTTTTTCACGCTTCGCACATCGAGGGTGACGCTCCGCCTCTACACTCGGCAGCAACCTGCGCCCTACAAGTACGCAGCAGGACAAAGGGGTTGGCCATGGCCGACGGTTCACGGCAGGCGGTCTGGGAGGTCTTCGGAACGGAACTCAAGCGGCGCCGCGAGGACGCGGGAATCACCCAGGTGGAGCTGGGGTCGCGTGTCTTCGTCTCCGGCGCGTACATCGGACAATTCGAGCAGGCAATTCGAAAGCCCCAGCCCAGCGGATCGACGAGATCCTGCAAACCGACGGTATTTTCGAGCGACTGTGCAGAAAGCTGATCGACGACCGCCGGTATGCGGAGTACTTCGCGGAGTTGTGGAGCTGGAGCGGGTCGCTTCGCGGATCTGCGAGTTCGCGCCCACTGAACGTGCTGCGCATCCGGGTGGGCGGCCCGCAGGCCATGGCCGATCAACTGGAGCACATCGCCCGGCCGATGCGGGAGCGGACGGCGTGGGGGACCGTGATTCCGTACACGGCTGGGCCGCACGCGTCCATGGCCGGATCGCTGAAGCTCATGGACTTCGAGGACGCACCGCCCGTCGCCTATACAGAGACGTCGTTTTCGGGAACGTTGATGGACGATCCGGCTGTGGTGAAGCGGGCACACCGCGCATACGATCTGCTCAGGGTTGCCGCGCTGTCGCCGGAGGCGTCCCTGGCCCTGATCGAGTCGGCGGCTGAGGACCACAGGGGATGCACACCTACGACCTGAGAAACGCCCGTTGGCGCAAGAGCAGTTACAGCAACGGCGAGGGCGGCGACTGCGTCGAGGTAGCCGACGGAGTCCCCGGCATCGTCCCCGTCCGCGACAGCAAGCTGGACGGCGGCCCCGTGCTGACGGTCGGGCCGGCCGCATGGGCGGAGTTCGTCGGCGCCGTGGGGGCCGCCCGCTTCTAGGCCGTGCGCCGGGGCACGCGCCCCGCTACGCCATTCGTGTGTGCTCCCTTGACCACCCCCACGGGCCCTCCTATGGTCACGCTGACCAATCGGACGTAGGACGTCGTACCTCCCCTCCCCCCGACGCCGCAGGAGGACCCGTGCGCGACGACGTGACGATTCCCGACGTGCCGGCGCCGCGCCGCCGGTCCGTTCTGCGAGGCGCCGGAGCGCTGGGCGTGGGCGCCCTGCTCGCCGCCTGCTCCGCGGGGCCCGAGTCCACCAACGACACCGGGAGCGGGGGCGGCGGCAAGGACCGCACGCTGACGGCGGTGATCGGGTACGGCAACGACGGCAGCTGGGATCCGACCCAGACGGCGTCGGCGTTCTCGATGGCCGCCAACAACCACATCTACGAGGGCCTGCTGGACACCGACCCGATCTCCCGGGTGCCGTATCCCGCGCTCGGCACCGGGGTGCCGGGGAACCCGGACGCGACCACCTGGCGGTTCGGCCTGCGGCCGGGCGCGACCTTCCACGACGGCAGGCCGGTCACCGCCGACGACGTGGTGTTCGTCTACGAGCGGATCCTCGATCCGGGCACGCAGACCCTCGCCAAGGGCTTCTTCGCGAGCTGGCTGCGCGAGGTCCGGAAGGTCGACGCGCACACCGTCGAGCTGGTGCTCAAGTTCCCGTTCCCGGAGGGGCTTTCGCGGCTCACCCTGGCCAAGATCATGCCGCGGCACGTGTACGCGCGGCCCGGCGCCTGGGACGACGCGGTCAAGGGACTCGCCGTGGGCTCCGGTCCGTACCGGCAGACGGCCCACCACCCGAAGTCCAACACCACCTTCGCGGCGTTCGGCGCCTACAACGGCCCGCGCAGGCCCGCCTTCAAGAGGATGAACTGGCTGACGATCGTGGACGCGGCCCCGCGCGTCGCGAGGATCTCCGGGACCGGCGCCGGGGCCCAGATCGCCGACAACATCCCCTACGCCAACGTCCCCCGCCTGGAGGAGGGCGGCCTGAAGGTCGCGGGCGGCGCCGGGATGAACAACCTCTTCCTGATGTTCAACACCGCGCACAAGCCCTTCGACGACGTACGGGTGCGCCAGGCACTCCATCACGCCATCGACACCGGGAAGATGGTGCGGGTCGCCCTGAAGGGTCACGGGAAGCCGGCGTCCTCGTTCCTGGACGAGGGCAACCCGTCCTACCGGCGGGCGAAGACGGTCTACGACCACGACCCCGCCAAGGCGAGGGCGCTGCTGAGGGCGGCGGGCGTCACGAACCTGAAGGTCGACGTCCTCGCCGTGAACGTCAGCTGGATCGTGGACTGCCTGCCGACCATCAAGTCCTCGTGGGACGCGATCGGCGTCGAGACGACGCTGACGCCGCAGGAGACCACGGCCGTGTTCACCAAGATGGACCAGAAGCAGGACTACCAGGTGGTGGCGGCGGCCTCCAACCCCAACCAGTTCGGGCTCGACGCCGACCTGATCATGCACTACAACTACGGGCCGCAGAACCTGTGGATGGGTTACACGCGGTGGGCCGGCCACCCCGTCGCCAGGCGGCTCTTCAAGGACATGGACCGGGCCACCCGGGAGCCGGACCCGGAGCGCAAGAAGGCGATGGTCCAGGACTGCATCGACGTCGTCGCGGAGCAGGCCGTGCTGTACCCGGTGGTGCACAACGAGCTGATGACGGCCTGGGACCCGCGCAGGCTCACCGGCATAAGGGCACAGCCCTACCCGGGCGTCAACCTCCTCCGGGCCAGGTGGGTCTGACGGCATGACGGCCGTCGTACGGATCCTGCTGCGCCGGGTCGCCCTGCTCGTACCGCTGCTGCTCGGGATCGTGCTGTTCGTGTTCCTGGTGATGCGCTTCTCGGACGTCGATCCCGCGTCCGCGTTCTTCCAGGGCGCGAACCCGACACCGGGCCAGTTGCACGACTTCCGTGAGCGCAACGGGCTGCTCGACCCGCTACCGGTGCGGTACGTCCACTTCGTCGGCGCTCTCCTGCACGGCGACCTCGGCACCAGCGCCCTGACCCGCGCCCCCGTGGCCGACCAGGTCGCCACCGCGCTGCCGCTCACCCTCCAGCTGACCTTCCTGGGTCTCGGCATCGCGGTCGTGCTGGCCCTGGCGGGCGGCGTGACGGCCGCCGTGTACCGGGACCGGCTGCCGGACCAGGTCATCCGGGTGGTCTCGCTCGTCGGGGTCGCCGCGCCCGGGTTCTGGCTGGCGCTGCTGATGATCCAGTACCTGGCGGTGGACCGGGGCTGGTTCCCGGCCGGCGGCTACATCAACCCCGCCGACTCGCTCACGGGTTGGCTGAAGACGATGGCGCTGCCCGCGATCGCGCTGTCCCTGCCGGTGGCCGCCCAGCTGACCCGGGTCGTCCGGACCTCGGTGGTGGAGGAGCTGGACCGGGACTACGTGCGCACGGCGATCGGGAGCGGGCTGCCGCCCCGCGTCGTGGTGGGCCGCAACGTCCTCAGGAACGCGCTGGTCAACCCGCTGACCGTGCTCGGGCTGCGGGTCGGCTACCTGCTCGGCGGCGCCGTCGTCATCGAGACGATCTTCTCGCTGCCCGGCATGGGCAAGCTGATGATCGACGCCGTGCAGAACGGCGACCCGGCCGTGGTCCAGGGGGTCGTGCTCACCACGGCCGCCGGGTTCGTCGTCGTCAACCTCGTCATCGACATCGTGTACCTGCTGGTCAACCCACGGCTGAGGGCGGCCTGATGATCACGCGCGCGAACATCGCCGAGCGGCTCGCCCGGCCGGGCGTGCGGCCGCGCTGGCTGCCGCCCCTGCCGGCGATCGCCCTCTGCTTCCTGGCGGTCGTCGTCCTGGTCGCCGTACTCGCCCCGCTGCTCGCCCCCGACGATCCGCTCGACCAGCAGGACCCGGTCGGCGGCTCCGGGGCGCCGTCGGCCGCGCACTGGATGGGCCAGGACAGCCTGGGCCGGGACATCCTCAGCCGGCTGATGTACGGCGCCCGCTGGTCCCTGGCCATCGGGCTGGGCTCGACCGCGCTCGCGCTGGCGGCCGGGGCGGTCCTCGGGGCGCTCGCGGCGACCTCGCGGAAGGCGGTCGACGAGACGCTGATGCGCTGCCTGGACGTGGTGATGGCGTTCCCGGGCATCGCGCTGGCGGCCGTGCTGGTCGCCGTGTTCGGCGGTGGGATCGGCGTGCTGATCTGCGCGATCGCCTTCCTGTTCACCCCGCCGGTGGCCCGGGTCGTCCGGGCGAACGTCCTCGACCAGTACGGCGAGGACTACGTCACCGCCGAGCGGGTCATCGGCGCCCGCACCCCGCACATCGTGCTGCGGCACGTGGCCGTCAACTGCGCGGCCCCCGTGCTGGTGTTCTGCACGGTCCAGGTCGCCGAGGCGATCGTCTTCGAGGCCTCGCTGTCCTTCATCGGCGCGGGCGTACGGCCCCCGGACCCGTCCTGGGGAAGTGTCATCGCCGACGGGAAGAACATGGTGCTGACCGGCGGCTGGTGGGCGACCGTGTTCCCCGGGCTGCTGATCCTGCTGACGGTGCTGGCGCTGAACGTCCTCGCCGAGGGGGTGTCGGACGCGTGGGCCGCCCCGGCCGCCCGCGAGGTGGAGGCGCCCGAGGACCGGTCGGAGAAGGCGGTGCCGGGTGACGTACTCCCCTTGCCGGGACTGTCCGAGGCCGCCCGGCGGCTGCGGTCCCGGGCCCGGCCGCTGCCGGACCGGAGCGGGCAGCCGGTGCTCGCGGTGGAGAACCTCACCGTGGGCTTCCCGGACCGGCACCGGGGCGTGGACGTCGTCGCCGGGGTCGGCTTCGAGGTGCACCCCGGTGAAGTGCTGGGCCTGGTGGGCGAGTCGGGCTGCGGGAAGTCGCTGACCGCGCTCACCGTGATGGGGCTCCAGCCGAGGGAGGCCCGCGTGCGGGGGCAGGTGCGCTTCCGGCAGCGGGACCTGCTCACCGAGCCGATGCGGGTACGGCGGCGGCTGCTCGGCCACGAGATGGCGATGGTCCACCAGGACGCCCTGTCCTCGCTGAACCCGGCGATGACCGTCCGTGCCCAGCTGGGGCAGCTCGTCCGGCGCGGCGGCCGGCGCAGCCCGCGGGAGCTGCTGTCGCTGGTCGGCCTCGACCCGGAGCGCACCCTGCGCAGCTACCCGCACGAACTCTCCGGCGGCCAGCGCCAGCGGGTGCTCATCGCCATGGCCCTGTCCCGGGAGCCGAGCCTGATCCTCGCCGACGAACCGACGACCGCCCTGGACGTCACCGTGCAGGCCCAGGTCATGGAGCTGCTGCTCCGGCTGCGCGCGGAGCTGGGCTTCGCGCTGGTCCTGGTCTCGCACGACCTGGCGCTGGTCGCCGACGTCACCGACCGGGTGGTGGTGATGTACGGCGGGCAGATCGTGGAGAGCGGGGTGACCGCCGACCTGGTGGCTGCGCCGGCCCACCACTACACACGCGGGCTGCTGGGCAGCGTGCTGTCGCTGGAGTCGGCCGAGGAGCGGATGACCCGGATCAGGGGGGTCGTACCGTCCCCGGCCGGCTTCCCGGCGGGCTGTCGCTTCGCCGATCGCTGCCCGCGTGCGAGCGAGGTGTGCCACGAGCGCGCGCCGGTCCTCGCCGGCACGGCCACGCACACGGCCGCCTGCCATCACCCCGCCGTGCCCGTGGAGCCCGTCGGGGAGGCGCTCCAGTGACCGCGATCATCGATGTCCGCGGCGCCCATGTCGTCCACCGGGCGCGCGGCGGCGGCCTGTTCGCCCGCGACCGGGTGTACGCACTGACCGGCGCCGATCTCACCGTGGCCGCCGGTGAGACGGTCGGGGTGGTCGGCGAGTCGGGGTGCGGGAAGTCGACGCTGGCGAGGGTGCTGGTGGGCATCGAGCGGCCTGTCCGGGGGACGGTGTCGTTCCGGGGGCGGGATCTGTGGGCGATGCCGCCGGCCGAACGCCGGGCGACGGCCGGCGCGGGCACCGGCATGATCTTCCAGGACCCGTCGACGGCCCTGAACCGCCGGCTGACGGTACGGCGCATCCTGCGTGACCCGCTGGACGTCCACGACCGGGGCGGCAGGCCCGAACGGGACGAGCGGGTGCGGGAGTTGATGGCCCTCGTCGGCCTCCCCCGGGCCCTCGCCGACGCGCTGCCCGGCCAGCTGTCCGGCGGGCAGCGGCAGCGGGTCGCGATCGCCCGGGCGCTGGCCCTCGACCCCGCCCTGGTGGTCGCCGACGAGCCGACCAGTGCGCTGGACGTGTCGGTCCGCGCGCAGATCCTCAACCTGCTGCTCGACCTGAAGGACCGCCTCGGCCTCGCCCTGATGTTCGTCTCGCACGACATCCGGACGGTACGGCGGATGAGCGACCGGGTGGTCACCATGTACCTCGGCCGGATCGTGGAGGAGACCCCGGCCGCCCTGGTCACCGACCGGGCCCGGCACCCGTACACCCGCGCCCTGTTCTCGGCCACGCCCGGTCTGCTGCACCCCGTCGACCCGATCCCGCTGACCGGGCCGGTGCCCTCGGCGACCCGGCCGCCGAGCGGCTGCCCGTTCCGCACCCGCTGCTGGCGGGCGGACGCGGTGTGCGCGCGGGGGATGCCGGAATTCTCGGCCGCGTCGCGGCCAGGGCACCGCTACCGCTGTCACCATCCTGTGGAGGAGGACCAGTCGACCCACGACCTAGCCCGCAGGAGCCGTGAATGACCTTCCCCGTCCCGCTCACCGGTGTCGTCCCGCCCGTGTGCACGCCCCTGACACCGGAGCGCGAGGTGGACGTCCCCTCGCTGCTCAGGCTGGTCGACCATCTGGTGGGCGCGGGGGTGCACGGCCTGTTCCTGCTCGGCTCGACGTCCGAGGCGGCCTTCCTCACGGACCGGCAGCGCCGGCAGGTGGTCGAGGCGGTCGCCGCTCATGCGGGCGGTCAGCTCCCGGTCCTGGCCGGGGCCATCGACATGACCACCCCGCGCGTCCTGGACCACGTCCGCGCGGTCACGGCGGCCGGCGCCGAGGCCGTCGTCGTCACCGCCCCGTTCTACGCCCGCACCCACCCCTCGGAGATCGTCCACCACTACCGCAGGATCGCGGCCGTGAGCCCCGTCCCGGTCATCGCGTACGACATCCCGGCCGCCGTGCACACCAAGCTCCCGGCCGATGTGGTGCTGGGGCTGGCCGGGGACGGTGTGCTGGCGGGGATCAAGGACTCCAGCGGGGACCTGGCGGCCTTCCGGGAGATCGTCACCGGCGCCCGCGCCCATCCCGGGTTCAGCGTCCTGACCGGCTCCGAGCTGATCGTCGACTCGGCGCTGGCGCTGGGCGCGGACGGGGTGGTGCCGGGCCTGGCCAACGTGGATCCGCACGGCTACGTCCGGCTCTACCGCCAGTGCCGGGCGGCGGACCGGGAGGGGGCGCGGGCCGAGCAGGAGCGGCTGTGCGCCCTGTTCGGCCTGACCCGGGCCGGCGATCCGGCCCGGATGGGCGGCAGTTCCTCGGCGCTGGGCGCCTTCAAGGCGGCCCTGCATCTGCGCGGTGTCATCGACTGCCCGGTCACCGCCGAGCCCCAGGTGCCGCTGTCCGGCGAGGAGACCGAGAAGGTCGCCAAGTTCCTGGCCGCGGCGGGGCTCCTCTAGGGCAGGCGCAGCCTGCGGAACTCCAGGCCCTCGTAGGCGCCCGTCTCGTACAGGACGCCGACCGTGCCGGGGCCGAGCTGGACCAGGTCGGAGTAGGCGGCCCGTCCGTCGGACAGGGTGCGGAGCCTGGTGAAGGTGCGGCCGGCGTCCGTGCTGGACCAGACGGCCATGGCACGCCGGGCGGTGGGTACGGAGGGAGCGGAGAACAGCAGCGGGGCCCCGGGGCCGCGCAGTTGCAGGACGCTGCCCTGGACCACCGGGACGTCGTTCAGGGTGGGCTGGGGGGCGTAGGGGCGGTCGAGGGTGGCGCCGCCGTCGCCGGAGTAGGTGTCGAGGCGGTTGCCGGGGGCGCTGCCGCTCTGGTCGCGGGCGCTGAAGTAGATCCGCCCGTCGGGGAGTTGGGTGGCGCTGGTCTCGTTGACGTTGGTCACGCCGTCGTGGCGGGCGGTCACGGAACCGAGGTGCCAGGTGCGGCCGCCGTCGTCGCTGTAGAGGGCGTGGCCGCCGTAGAACCTCGCCTCACGGCCGGTGGCGTGGGAGCCGGCGGGCGGGGCGGTGGAGTGGTCGGCGGGGACCAGGAGACGGCCGGCGTGCGGGCCCCGGGTGAGGGCGAGCGCGTGGCCGGGGCCGGTCGCGTACCAGCGCCAGTCCGGCAGCCGCACCTCGGCCGTGATGTCCCGCGGGGCGCTGAAGCGGAGGCCGTCGTCCAGGCTGCGCTGCACGAACACCCGGCGTCCCGACTCGGGCGGGACCTCCCCGCGCATGATCTGCCCCTCCGTCACGGCCCCGCTGTTGCCGCAGGTCACGAGGACGATCGCGCCGGTGCCCGGGTCGACCACGGGCGCCGGGTTGCCGCGGGTGTCCCCCTCCCCCGCGGCCACCACCGTCAGCGGGCCCCAGGTGCAGCCGCCGTCGCCGGAGCGGCGCAGCACGACGTCGATGTCCCCGCTGTCCCCCGGCCCGTCGCGCCGTCCCTCGGCGAACGCCAGGACCGTCCCCGCCCGGCTCCGGACCACGGCGGGGATCCGGTAGGTGTGATACCCGCCCTCGCCCGACACGTACGGCTCCGAGGAGACACAGCCGGGGGCGGCGTGCGCGGGGAGGGGGACGGTGAGGGAGGTGAGGGAGGTGAGGAGGGCGAGGCTGGTCAGGAGGGTGCTGCTGAGCGGGGTCACGCGGTGATGCTGCCCGGATTCACCGGGGCGTCCTTACTCCGTCGGGGGTAATCAGGACGGCGTGCGGGCCGCGGCCAGCAGGCGGGTGACGTCGGGGGCGCAGATGGTGAGGGCCGCGCCGACCGTGGTGAGGGCGTCGCGTTCGGCGGGGGTGTAGGGGCCGTCGGCGAGGGCGATGCGGGCCGCCTGGAGGAACAGGGCCTCGCGGCCGCCCGGGGCGAGGTGCGGGGCGAGCGGGTCCAGGGCCTCGTGCAGCTCTATGGTCAGGCTCGCGCCGCAGGGCTGCTCGAAGACCCGGCCGGTGTCGGCGGCGAGGGCCTCGACCAGGGCGGCGAGCTGTTCCTCGGTGCAGTCGTCGAAGCCGGCCGCGCGGACCGCGGAGGCGGCCGTCTCCAGCGCCGTGCGGGAGGAGGTGCCGCCCGCGGCGAGGACGGCGAGGGCGACGGTGTGCACGGCGTCGCGGAGCATCGCGGAGAAGCGGCGGGTGGTGGGGTGGTCGAGGACGTCGGTGCCGTAGTGGTGGCGGCAGGCGGCGCACTCCACGACCGGTCCGGTCGCCCCGCGCGGCAGCACGGGCACCCCGAGCACGGTGAGCCGGCGGCGCCCGGTGAGCCGCTGGTAGTTGCGGTCGCCTCCGCAGCCGGGGCAGAAGAACTCGCCGTCGCCCACGGGTGTCCATGCGGTGCGGGTGCCCAGGATGTGCACAGCCCTGGCGGCACGGCCGTCTCGTCCCCGTACTGGCAGCACGTCGCACCTCCGTAACCGCACGGCAACATCGCCGCGCTGGCGTGATGTTAGCCACATCACGGAGGCTGAGTCAGTACCCCGTAAGAGACCTTTCTGTGACCTGGCCGGGCCGGTGGCCGATAACCGACGGGGCCCCAGCCGCCGTATGTGGCGGCCGGGGC
>NZ_JBSGDB010000040.1:0-32816 GCF_053602155.1 Streptomyces sp. NPDC004561 | reverse complement strand
ATCGAGGACGGCGCGGCCAACGCCCTGCTGGTCAAGGTCAACCAGATCGGCTCGCTGACCGAGACCCTGGACGCCGTCGAGCTGGCCCAGCGCAGACGTGACCGCGCTGTTGGCCGCGATGGCGAAGTCGTTGGTGAACGTCTTGCCGAGGTCCACCGACGAGGTCACGGTCCCGACCAGCTGCTCGGTGGCCAGCGAGGTCTTCGGGCCGCCCGCCGGCATGATGCCGTCCGGCAGGAACTGGCCCTTGTCCTGGTTCAGGGCGGTGATGTAGTCGGCCTTGGTGACCAGCTGGTTCTGCACGTACGACGACGGCAGCTTGTTCGCGATGTCGGCCGCGCTGTGGTCGTGGATCCAGTGCATGGTGGCCACGAGCGCGTCGACGACCTTCTGGACCGCGTCCTTGTGCGAGTTCACCCAGTCGGTGCGGGCGAGGACGCTGGCGGCCGGGAACGCGCCGCCCAGCGCCGCCTGGGCGCCGCCGGTGGTGGCCAGGTCGATGGCGGAGGTGCCGACGCCCTTCTTCTCGATGGCGGCGACCGTGGGCTGCGTCGTCATGACGCAGTCGGCCTTGCCGTTCTGCAGCGCGGCCACGGCGGTGGAACCGGCGCCGACCGCGAGCCGGTGGAACTGGCTGGTCTTGACGCCCTTCTTCGCTGCCATGAACTGGGTGAGGGTGTCGGTGCCCGAGCCCAGGTCGGTGACGCCGAGCGTCTTGCCCTTGAAGTCGGCGGCCGACGTCACGCCGCTCTTCTTGGTGCACATCTCCCGCTCGCCCGGCGCGCCGGACAGCTGGACGACGTCCTCGACCGCCTTGCCCTTCGACTGGAACTCGATCGTGTGGTTGTACCAGGCGCCGGCCATGTCCACCTGCCCCGAGGCCATGGCCTCCTCGGCGCCGACACCGCCGTTCTGCTCGGTGCTCAGCTCCACCTTGACGCCGTACTTCTGGTAGAAGCCGAGGTTCTGGGCGAGCTCGTAGGGCAGGTAGATCTGCTTGTCGATGCCGCCCACCATGAGCTTGACGGTCGGGGTGCCGCCGGAGCCGGACGACCCGGAGCTGCCGGAGTTGCTGGAACACGCGCTCGCGGCGCCGAGGGCGAGGACGGTGACGATCGACGCGGTGAGGGTTCTCTTGAGCATGGCGAGGCATACACCTTTCGGGAGTGCGGGGACGCGGGGGATGGGAGAAGAAGGTGCCCGGTCAGGAGGGCACGGGACTCAGAGGACGTTCGTCTCGGTGGGGGCCGGCGGACGCCAGGCGAGCAGCCGGTGTTCGAGCTTGCCGATCAGCCACTCCGCGCCGAGCACGATCACCGCGATGACGAGCATCGTGGCGAACACGCCGTTGGGGTCGAAGTTGTTCTGCGCGGTCTTGATGACCAGGCCGAGTCCGCTCTGCGCGCCGAGGACCTCGCCGACGAGCGCGCCGACGATGGCGAAGCCGAAGGCGCTGTGCAGGCTGGCGATGATCCAGGTCAGCGCGGAGGGCACCACGACGTGCCGGATGATCTGCGTCTGGGAGGCGCCGAGCACCCTGACGTTGGCCAGGACGTTGCGGTCGACCTCGCGGACGCCCTGGAAGGCGTTGAAGAAGACGATGAAGAACACCAGCACCGCGGCGAGCAGGATCTTCGGGGTCACGCCGATGCCGAAGGCCACGATGAAGATCGAGCCGAGGACGATGCGCGGGATCGCGTTGACCATCTTGATGTAGGGACCGAGCACGTCGGAGAGGTAGCGGCTCTGCCCGAGCGCGACACCGAAGACGACACCGGTGAGGGAGCCCACGACGAAGCCGACGAGCGCTTCCTGGATGGTGGTCCAGATGTTGTCGTAGAAGGAGCCGAACTCGGTGCCGTGCTGGAAGAGGTCGACGAGCCGCGTCCAGATGCCCGACGGCTGGCCGAAGAAGAACGGGTCGACGATGCCCCAGGCGGTGAAGGCCTGCCAGCCGCCGATCACGAAGACCGCGAGGCCGATACGGCCGGCCCACACCCGGGCGACGCGCCCCCGGGCGGCGCGCTGGGCCGCGGTCGCGGCCGGGCTCTTGCCGTCGTCGGCGGCGGAGGTGGTGGAAACCGTCGATGTGCTCATTCCGTGCCTCCCGCGGTGCGCGCGTAGGCACGCTCCACCTCTTCGCGCAGCGTGTCCCAGATCTGGTGCTGGAGTTCGATGAAACGGGGCTGGAAGCGGATCTCCTGGACCGAGCCGCGCGGGCGGGGCAGGTCGATGTCGAAGACCGCCTTGACCGAGCCGGGGCCGGACGTCATCACGACCACCCGGTCGGCGAGCGCCACCGCCTCGTCCAGGTCGTGGGTGATGAAGATGACGGACGGGCGGATCTGCTCCCACAGGGTCAGCAGCTCGGTCGACATGATCGCCTTGGTCTGCACGTCCAGGGCGCCGAACGGCTCGTCCATGATCAGGATCTTGGGTTCGTTGATGAGGGCCGCGGCCATCGCCACACGCTTGCGCATGCCACCGGAGAGCTGGTGGGGGTAGCGGTCCTCGAAGCCGGCGAGGCCGACCCGGCGCAGCCAGTCCCGCGCCGACGCCTGCGCCCGCTGCTTGGGCACCCCGCGGAAGACGGGACCCATGAGGACGTTGCCGAGGACGGTCTTCCAGGGCAGCAGGGCGTCGGACTGGAACATGAAGCTGACGCCGTCGGTGATGCCGTCCACCTCGCGGCCGCCGACCTTGACCGAGCCCTCGCTGGGCCGGTCGAGCCCGGAAACCATGCTCAGGGTCGTCGACTTGCCGCAGCCGGTGGGACCCACCACGGCGCAGAACTGGCCCGGCTCCACGGTGAACGAAACGCCTTGCAGCGCCGTGAACACCTCACCGGCAGGGGTCAGGAATCGCTTGGTGAGTCCGGAGATCTCGATGCGCGCGTCCGCATGGTCCGCCGCACCGGCGCCCGGGCTCGTCGCGACATCGTTTCGCGAAGCCATGTGGGGCCGTTTCCTTCCTTCTTACGGAGTTCCTCGGGAATTCCTCGGGGAGTTCCTCGCAGGCCGAGGAAGGCAGACGCTAGAGGCAGCCGCGTGTGACGTCGCTGTTTCCGAGCTATCTCGCGATAGTTGCGTAAAGTGCACTTCTGCTCGTTCTGCTCATGGGGGCGGGGGTGGGCAGCATCCGGTCCGTCCGGCACAATCGCGCCACCCGGGCACGTGCACGAGCCGGCCCGGCACGACACACACCGGCACCAAGAGGCACTCGTGATACGCATCCGTTTCCGGACCGGCCGCGGTGGCAATCGGAGGCTGTCCACGCGGATCCTCGCGAACCAGCTGGCCATCCTCGCGCTCACCGGTCTGATCGGTTTCGTCCTGTTCGCCTTCGCGCAGCGGGCCGAACTCGACCGCTCCTACGAGCAGCGGGCCCTGGCGATCGCGCAGACCACGGCCGCGGATCCGCAGATCCAGCAGGCCATGGCGCGCGGGGGCGGCGGGAGCGTGGTGCAGACGGTCGCCGAACGGATGCGCCGGTCGTCCGGGGCGTCGTACGTGGTCGTGATCGACCTGAGCGGCGTGCGGCGCTCGCACCCCATTCCCGAGCTGGTCGGCGAGCCGGTGGACGAGCCGATCGTGGTGCGGGACGGCCAACCGCACGTCGGCACCGACCACGGCGCGACCGGCCGGTCCGCCAACGGCAAGGCTCCTCTCTACGGGCCCTCCGGCGCGCTGGTCGGGGAGGTGTCCGTGGGCATCCCGGAACACGACGTGCTCGGGGAGCTGTGGCGCGAGCTGCCCACCTTCGGGCTGTACGCCACGATCGCCACCGCGATCGGCGCGGCGGCCGCCTATCTGCTGGCCCGGCGCCTGAAGCGGACCACGTTCGGCCTGGAGCTGGAGGAGATCGCCGGCCTGCTGCAGGACCGTGAGGCGATGCTGCACGGCATCCGGGAGGGTGTGGTCGCGTTCGCCCCCGACGGACGGATCACGGTCGTGAACGACGAGGCCCGGCGGCTGCTCGGCCTGGGGACCGCGCTCGGCAGCCGGCTGGAGGAGGTGCTGCCCGACGGACGGCTGCGCCGGGCGCTGGACGGCACCCTGACGGGCACCGACGTCAGCGTCCTGACCGACGACCACTGTCTCGCCGTCAACCGCATGCCGGTCACCCTGCACGGCCATGAACTGGGCGCCGTCGTCACCGTGCGCGACCGCACGGAGCTGGTCGGCCTGCTGCGCGAGCTGGACTCCGTGCGCGGCCTGACCGACGCCCTGCGGGCCCAGCAGCACGAGTTCACCAACCGGATGCACACCCTGGCCGGGCTGCTGGACATCGGCGAGCACCGGTCCGCGTACGAGTACGCCATCGACACGGCCCGCTCCGGGCAGGCGCTGACCGAGGCCGTGCGCCGGCACATCGGGAACCAGCTGATGGTCGGGCTCATCGTGGCGAAGACCACGGTGGCCGCCGAACGGGGAGTGCGGATTCTCCTCACCGACGACTCCGCGCTCGGTGCGGAACCGCCGCACCTGCGGCGGCTGCTGACCATCGTCGGCAACCTGCTCGACAACGCGATCGACGCGACGGCCGAGGCGCCGCCCGCGGAGGGCGGACGCCGGGTCCGGCTGACGCTGACCGAGGGCGACGACTCGATCGTCGTACGGGTGGCGGACAATGGTCCGGGCGTCGCCCCGGGCGCCTCCCAGTCGATCTTCGAGGACGGCTGGTCAACCCGCCCGGAGCGGGGCACCGCGCGCCGTGGCCTGGGGCTGGCCCTGGTGCACCGGCTGGTGCAGCGGCACGGCGGCACCATCACGGTCGGCGAGGGCACGGGCGCGGTCTTCACGGTCGTACTGCCGCTGCCGGACACGGCACCGGCACCGCGGGGCGCCCTGTTCACGACGGCGTCGCCCATGGGAGGTGAGGGCTGATGATAAGAACCCTGGTGGTGGACGACGACTTCCGGGTCAGCCAGATCCACAGCGACTACGTGCACCGGGTGCCGGGCTTCGAGGTGGCCGGCGAGGCCGCGTCGGTGGCCGAGGCTCTGGCGGCGGTACGCACCCTGCGGCCGGACCTGCTGCTGCTCGACGTCTTCCTGCCCGACGGCAGCGGGATCGACGTCCTGCGCCGGCTCAGCCAGGACCAGGGCGACGCCCGCCCCGACGTCCTCATGATCACCGCCGACCACGACATCACCTCGGTGCGGGCCGCGATGAAACTCGGCGCCATCGGCTACCTGGTGAAGCCGTTCGGCTCGGCCGACCTCGCCGAACGGCTCACCTCCTATCGCCAGCTCCGTGACCGCGTGGACGCGCTGAGCCGGACGACCACGGCCGACCAGGCCGATGTGGACGCCCTGTTCAGCGCCGCCCGGCCGCCCGCCGTGCCCCGGATCCCGGCCAAGGGCCACTCGGCGCCCACCCTCAGCGCGATCCACCAGGCCCTGCGCACGGCCCCCACCGCCCTGTCGGCCGCCGAGGCCGCCGAGGCGACCGGTGTCTCCCGCGCCACGGCCCAGCGGTACCTGTCCTACCTCGTCAAGGAGGGCACGGTCCGCCTGGAACTGCGCTACGGCACCACCGGCCGCCCCGAACACCTGTACCGCATCGGGCGCTGAACCTCGTCAGCGGTCCGCGGGCCCGTGGCAGCGGGCGCTGCCGGAGTCGGTGTAGCCGGTGCCGTTGGCGGCCTGGTAACTCCACGAGTAGCCCGCCGGCTTCAGGGTGAAGCGGCTGACGCCGTAGGAGGTGTCGTTGCCGGTGACACGGTTGGGCGACTTGTCGGCGGGGGCCAGGGAGTCCAGTCCCTCGCCGCCGGTGCCGATGACGAACTCGGTGATGCCCTTGTGCGCATCCGCCTGGCCCTGCGGGTTCTGCGGCGCGAACCGGGCGTAGAGGTGCTCGTGCCCGTTGAGCACGACGTCGACACCGGCCTTGTACAGCAGCGGCCACCACACGGCCTGCGACATCTTCCCCTCGTTCGAGGAGGAGGCGGCGGCGCTGAACGCCGGCTGGTGCCAGTAGGCCAGGGTGCACGGGGCGTGGTCGGTGGCGAGGTCGTCGCTCAGCCAGGCCGCCTGCTGCTTCACCCAGGCGCCGTCCTGGGAGCAACCGCCGGTCTGTACGGCGCACTCGGCGTTGAGCGAGATGATGTGCCAGGCGCCGAGGTCGTAGGAGTACCAGCCCTGGCCGGAGGTGCCCGCCTGGCCGTGTGCGCGGGGCACGGGCTGGCCCTGGGCGTCGGTGAGCGGGCTGCCGGCGGAGTCCAGGCTGCGGCCGTTGTAGTACGAGTAGTAGCCGGAGCCGCCGACTCCCTTCTCCCCGTCCTTGTAGTCGTAGAACTCGTGGTTGCCGGGCGCCGGGCGCTGAAGGTACTTGAACGCGCCGTAGGTCCGGTCGAAGGAACCCATGAAGTCGTTGTAGCGGCCCACCTGGTACTGCTCGTCGCCCAGCAGGGCCACCAGATCGGGCTGCATGTTCTCGACCTGGTCGGCCGTGAGCGTCTGGGCGTTCTGCCGGGTGTCGTCGCACAGGTACTTGTGGTCGACTCCGCCGTCGTCCCCGTCGGGCTCGCACGCGATGTCGCCGACCGCCGCGAGGACCGCCGTCCGGTCCGAAGTGGGCTGGTACGGCCAGGGGTTGTGGACGCTCTCGGCCGTCGCGGCGGTGGCGGTGAGCAGCAGGGCGCCGGTCGCGGCCACGGCCGCGAGGGTGCGACGTCTCATTCCAGCAGGCTCCTTCCCCGCCCCGTCCGATCGGAGCGGACGGGGCGCCATGATCGTGGCCATCGGCGCACGCCACCCGGCCGGAGGGCGAACTGCGGCCGTGGGGAAGGTGACCGTTCGACGCCGGCACGCTCTCCGGGCCATGGCGCGCGCGGCGCGGCCCTGGCCGGATGTGCCGTCGGAGTACGGCCCGTGGTCCGCCGCGCGGGCGGTGTTCGCCGTACCGGAGCGCCGGGCTCGCTGATCAGCGGCTACGACCGGCGCCGGCTAAGCCCTCTCCCCCGGCCCCGACCGTCCGCCTCCCGCGCGGAAGGCCACGCGAAGGAACACGTCGCCCACCGCTCAAGGCGGCCTACGCGACCGGGCGACGGCCCGCCCGCCGGCCGCGGATCCACTCGACGGCAGGGGGCAGCAGCCCGACGGCGACCACCGCGGCGATGCCGGGGACCAGGTACGCCGTTCCCCGCCGGCCGCTCTCCCCGAGGGCGTATCCGGTGAGCACCATCGACTGCGACCAGGCGAATCCGGCCACCGCCTGCCACAGGGTGAAGGAGGCAGCCGGCATGTCCAGCAGCCCGGCAGCCGGGTGGACCAGGGTGCGTACCACCGGCACGAACCGCCCCAGGACCACCGCCCGCCGGGGCCCGTACCGAGCGAACAGCGCCTCGGCCCGCCGCATATGGGTGCGGGCCCGCCCCTCGGGGCCGCGCAGCCGCATCGCCCTGCCGCCGCGCCGGCCGAGCCAGAACCCGGTCTGCGCGCCGGCCACCGACCCCAGGCCCGCGCTCACCAGCACGGACGTCAGCGACAGGTGGCTCCCGCCGGACGCGGTCAGTGAGCAGGCCAGCCCGGCCGGCAGGAGCAGCGCGTCCCCGGGCAGGAAGACGCCGAGAGCGGGGAGCCCGGTCTCGGCGAAGACCACGGCCAGCACGGCCCAGGCGCCGAACCTCGCGAGCATCGTGTGCGGGTCCAGTGCCCCCGCGACGATCATGGGACCGGTCGCCATCGACGGCCCCTCCCCCCTGCGCGCACCCCTGCACTCCCTCTCCAGATGTCGCCGGCTCGCCGCTGCGTCCGCAGTCGCAGCGACGGGCTCGGAGCGCGTCCCCGCATCACGTGCGCCAGGACGCCCCCTAATTACTACAACATGTAGTACATACGACTCCCGGCGACCCCGCAAGCCGGTCCGGCTCCGGGCGTGCCCGCCGCGCTAGGGGTGCCGGCCGTGGTGGGGGAAGCTGGGCGACGTCGTGGGCGAGGCGCCGCCCGTGGTGCCGCCGGTGCCGCCGGTGCCGCCGCCGGTGGTTCCGCCGAGCAGACCGCCGCCGCCAGTGGTGCCGTCGGTCCCGCCGCCCGTTGCGCCGGCGGTGGCGCCGGAGGTGTCCGTCGGGCTGGGGGTGACGCAGTGCTTCTTCCAGCCGTGGCAGCCGCTGTCGGAGGGGCTCGGCGAGGCCGGTGGGGTGGTGGCCGCCGAGGGGCTGCTCGCGGTGGCGGAGGGGGTGGGCGACGGGGCGCCGAACTCGTCGGTGCCCTGGCCCAGTTGCGGTGCGGGCGGGAACTGCTGGACGGCCTGGCCCTGGAGGGCGGCGGTCATGTAGCCGGTCCACACTTCGGTGGGCATGTCGGCACCGAAGACCTTGGAGTAGCCGCCGACGCCCTGCATGGACTGCAGGCCGGCGTTCTTCGGGTCCTCCTTGAACATGGTCACGGACGTGACCAGTTGCGGGGTGTAGCCGATGAACCAGGCGGACTTGTAGTCGTCGGTGGTGCCGGTCTTGCCGGCGACCGGCCGGCCCAGGGCCTGGGCGTTGGTGCCCGTGCCGCTCTTGACGACGCCCTGCAGGACGTCGGTGACGGTGTCGGCGGTCGAGGTGGGCATGGCCGTGACGCCCTGGGGCTTGTCGAAGCCGGGCAGCTGCCGGCCGTCGGCGATTACCTTGGTCACCGAGTACGGCTCGTGCTGGACGCCGCCGTCGTCGAAGGTGGCGTACGCGTCGGCCATGCGGATCGCCGAGGGGGTGGAGGTGCCGATGTAGAAGCCGGGTGTGTCGTACTGCAGGCTCTTGCGCAGCAGACCCGCCTTGAGGGCCTCGTTCTCCACGTTGCCGTAGCCGACGTACTCGCCGAGCTGGACGTAGGGGGTGTTGACGGACTGCTCCATGGCCTTGCGCAGGGTGATGTAACCCCACTTCGTGGTCACGTCGTTGTGCTGGTGCAGGAGCCCCGTGGGGTCGCCGGGGTCCGGCACCTCCTGGCCCTGCTGGTTCTTGATGGTGAGGCCGTCGTCACCGTTGAACTTGGAGTCCGGGGTGATCTGCGAGTACGGCTGGCCCGGGGAGAGCATGGCGCCGTGGTCGAGAGCCGCGGCCAGGTCGAGGGGCTTGAAGGTGGAGCCGACCGGCACACCGGTGGCGTCCGCGTTGTCGGTCCAGTGACCCTTGTTCCAGCCCGCTCCGCCGTACAGCGCCATGACCGCGCCGGTCGACGGATCGATCGATGCCGCGCCGACCTGGACGTCCTTGTCGGCCGAGCGGTGCTTCGGGTCGAGGTGCTTCTTCTGCATCGCCGCGACGGACGCCGACAGCGCGTTCACCTTCTTCTTGTCGAAGGTGGTGTAGATCTGGTAGCCGCCGTGACCGAGTTGCTGGTCGGTGAGGGACGAGCGGGCCTCGGCGTACTTCTCCGCGGCCTGCACCAGGTAGCCGGTCTGCCCGGACATCCCCGCCGACGGCGTGTAGGACCTCGGGGTGGGGAAGCCCGCGGCGAGGTACTGCTGCTCCTGGGCCGGGCTGATCTGGTGGATGGTGGCCATGCGGTTCAGCACGTACTTCCAGCGGGCGGTGGCCTGGGCCTTGGCCTGCGGGTCGGTGTCGGCGAGCATCATCACGCTCGGCTCGTTGACCGTGGCCGCGAGGAACGCGCCCTGGCTGACGGACAGCTGGGAGGCGTGCACGTGGTAGTAGGTGTTCGCCGCCGCCTCGATGCCGTAGGCGCCGCGCCCGTAGTAGCAGCTGTTGAGGTAGCCCTGCAGGATCTGCTGCTTCGACATCTGGCCACCGATCTTCAGGGAGATCAGGATCTCCCTGAACTTGCGGGTGACCGACTGGTTCTGGTCGAGGTACGTGTTCTTCACGAACTGCTGGGTGATGGTGGACCCGGACTGCACCTCACCGCCCGTGGCCATGTGGTAGACGGCGCGCAGCATGCCCTGCGTGTCGACGCCCGGATCGGTGTAGAAGGTGGCGTTCTCCGCGGCGAGGAAGTCCCACTGCACCAGCTTCGGAACCTGGGCGAGGTCGACGTTCTGCCGGTTGGTCGACCCCTGCGTGGCCATCACCGAGCCGTCGGACCAGTAGTAGGTGTTGCTCTGCTGCTGGGTGCTGGGATTGGCGCTCGGCACCGTCGTGGTGGCGTAGGCGTAGCCGAACAGGCTCAGCAGGCCGCCGAAGAGCAGCACGAAGGTGCCGAGCACGTGCTTCCACGAGGGCAGCCACCGCCGAAGGCCGCGCTTGTCCGAGCGCGGGTAGTCGATGAGGCCGCGCCGGCCGCCGCGCCCGGCGTTCGCGCGCCGGTCGTCCGCCCTGCGGCGTGCCGCTCGTCCGGTACCGGGCTGGGCGGGCCCTGCGCCGTACCGCGAGTCGTCCGGGCCGGACGGCCCCGTCCTCTCGGACGGCCTGCGCCGGTGTCCGCTCATGTTCGCCACTCCTGAACTCTCATCTCCTACGAATCGTAAGACTAACCAGTTCCCGGACCTCGCCGGTCACCGCCTCTGGGCAAAACTCCACGGCGCGTAGGATCGTCGTGGCGCGTGTACGGCAGGCACAGGAGGGGTGCATGGCTCACGACAGCGGTGGCGAGCACGCCGACCGCCGGGCGAGCGGGGCTTTGGAGGCCGAGATCATGGCCGTGCTCTGGGGTGCCGGAGAGCCGATGACCGCCGGGGCCGTCCAGGCCGTCCTCGCCCCGGGACTCGCCTACAAGACCGTCCTCACCGTGCTGGGGCGACTGCACGTCAAGGGGATGCTGGAACGCGAGCGCATCGGCCGGGCCCACGCCTATCACCCGCGCAAGGAGGCGGCCGAGGCGTCCGCCGAGCAGATGAAGACCGCCCTGGACCGCGGTCACGACCGCACCGCCGTGCTGCAGCGCTTCATCGAGACCCTGGACCCCGCGGACGAGGCCGCGCTGCGCGCCCTGCTCGGCCCGCCCGAGTGACGCGACCCGCCCGGCGTTGCGCCCCGCCCGGCTTCAGAACAGATGGAGAACATGCACGCAACGGGCCAGGTCCGAGGTGACCTCCGCGAAGGCCACGCTGGTCAGGGCGGTGACCGCCAGGGTGGGCAGGGCCGCGGCCCAGTGGCTGGTCGGGCGGTCGGCCTGCAGGGCGCCGACGCGCGCGGTGACCTTGTGCCGCAGGTAGGCCAGGACGCCTTGCGGCGCGCGTGTCCGGGTGGCGTCGGCGATCGCGAGCGCGGCGCGGGCCAGGGAACGGGCGGCGAGCGGGCGGCTGCCGGTCGTCTGCGCCGCCTCCTCGTCCGCCCAGCGTTCGATGTGGAAGGCGATGAGGTCTCGGACCGGCCGCAGCAGCGGATTGCAGGCGGCGGCGGTCTCGGCGACCACGGCGTAGAGATGGTGCCGGTGGAGCAGATGGGCCCGCTCGTGGGCGAGCAGCACGGCCTGTTCGTCGGCGGGCAGGGCGCGCAGCATCCCGGTGGTCACCACGACCCGCTTCGATCGTCCGGGCAGCGCGTAGGCGTCCGGCTCGTCCGTCTCGACCACGACCAGGTCGCCGGCCGCCGGCCGCGTCCTCAGCGGGGCGAGCGCGCGCAACGTCGACCATCGGCGCCATATCACCCTGAGGGTCCGCAGCAGCGCGACCGCCAGCAGCCCGGCCGCCACTACCCCCAGCACGTTGGGAACCGGATCGTCGTTGGCCAGGGCGATCGGGCTGCTGTGGGCCTGGTCCTGGAAGACGTCGGTGCGCCCCAGTCCGCCCACCGTCACGGCGGTCAGACCCCACACCGTGGCGGCCGTCGCGACGAGGCTCAGCAGGGTGAGGGCGCGCACCGCGGCAGCGGGGGCCAGTCGGCGTCCCAGCTGCGGACCGAGCAGGGCCAGGGCGACCGAGGCCAGAAGAAGCAGGTAGACGGTGATGTGCACAGCGGCTCCGGTCGGCTTCAGTTCCAGTCGACCAGTAGAGCACGGCCAGTCATTTGTTCGACGTGCGTGAGGTAAGACCCTAGTTAGTTCCTGTCGATGCCGTCCGCCGGTCCGTGGCTGCGGGACCGCCCACCTCGGTCTCACATAATGTAGGAGCCCCCTGTACGCCGTGGAGCGCAGGGCCCGGCGTGGGAGCGGAGGTGTCCAGCGTGAACGAGGGCGTGGTGACGGTGGTGGTCATCACCTACAACGACGCGGAGCGAGTCGCGGAGGCGGTCGACTCGGCCCTCGCGCAGGGCGACGCGGTCGGCGAGGTCGTGGTCGTCGACGACGCTTCCACCGACGGCACACCCCAGCTGCTGGCTGAGCTCGCGGCCGCCGACCCCCGGGTGCGCGTCGTACGTCGTGCGGACAACAGCGGGGGCTGCGGAACCCCGCGCAACGACGGGATCGACGCGGCCCGCTCCCCCTGGCTCGTCTTCCTCGACAGCGACGACGTGCTTCCGCCGAAGGCCGTGGACGCGCTGCTCGCCGTCGCACGGCGGCACGACGCCGATGTGGCGGCGGGCCTGTGCGTACGGCGCGAGCTGCCCGGCGGACGTGAGATCCGCTGGCAGGAGCAGCTGTTCACGACCGAGTCGGTGCACGACGGGGTGGCCGCGCGCCCGGCGACGCTGTGGGACACGCTGTCGGTGAACAAGATCTACCGCCGGGACTTCCTGCTCTCCCGGCGGATCCGTTTCCCGGACGGCGCGGCGCACTACGAGGACTTCGTCTTCACCGCGCGGGTCTACGCGGCCCGTCCGCGTCTCGCCGTCACCCCCGAGACCGTCTATGTCTGGCATGTGCGCTACGGCGCCGGGCAGGCCTCGATCTCGCTGCGCCGGGACCGGATCCAGAACTGGCAGGACCGGGTCGCCGCCCATCAGCAGGTGCTGGAGATCATGCGGGCGAGCGGCGACCGGGATCTGCTGATCGCCGCGCAGACCAAGTTCCTCGAGTTCGATCTCCCCGTCTACCTGGGCGAGCTGCCTCGGCGTGCGCCCGAGTACCAGGACCTGTGGTGGCAGATCACCCGCGAGCATGTGCGCGCCTTCGAAGAGGAGGCCGTGCTCCGGGCCACACCCGCGGCGCGCTGGCGCACCGCGGTGCTGCTCGGGCGCGAGCGGGAGGCCGCGGGCCTTCGCCGGCTGGCCGAGCTGGCGGCCGACCCGCCGCGGCTGGCGCCCCCGTACGCCGGTGACGTGCGGCGGCCGCTGTGGGACGAGGCGACTCCCGCCCCGGACGGAGCGGGCGAGATCGTGCTCGACGGCCTCGCCGACGCCCCGGTCGCGCAGCTGCCGTTCTACGTCGCTGCGGACGTGACCGCAGGCCGTCGGCTCCGGCTCGAGCTGCGGCTGACCGACCTCTACGGCAGGACCGCGCAGGCCGGCCCGGAGCGGGCGACCGTCGAGTTCCGGCACCGGGTGACGGACGCGGTCCACCGGTGCGAGGCGGTGTGGGAGGCCGCGCCCGGCGGCGAGGGCTGGCGGGCCCTCGTCACCGTCGACGCGGCGGTGCTCTGCGAACACGGCACGATCACCACCTGGGACGCCTGGGTGACCCTGGCCTTCCGCGACGGTGAGCCGGTCACACGGCCGCTGCGCGCCGGGGCGGGACTCAGGCGACTGGTGCGGCTCGGGGGGCGGGGGCGGGTGCTGCTGCTCCAGCCGTATGCCACCAACAGCGGATGTCTCGCCCTGCGCGTCGCCGACGGCCTGGTGGGCATGCGCAGCGTGGTCGCCGGCCGGCTCGCACGTCACGTGCGGCGCTGACCGGCGACCGGGCTCAACTCGGGGCCGATGTACGGCGGTCGGGGTCGGCCTACGCCCCGGACCGCTCGCCCAGGAACACGCTGCGCACGACGCGCTCGGCCGCGCGCCCGTCGTCGTGGGGGCAGAAGCGGTCCCGGAACCCGGCGAGCCGCTTGACCGCGCTCGGCCCCGTGTGCTCGCCGCTGCGGAACACCTCGACGAGCCTGTCCTGCGTGGTGGCGACCGCGCCGGGCCCCTCGGCGAGGAGGTCGAGGTAGACCCCCCGTGAGCGCCGGTACGCCTCCCAGTCGGGGGCGTAGATCACGATCGGCCGGTCCAGGACGGCGTAGTCGAACATCACGGAGGAGTAGTCGGTGATCAGGACGTCGGCGGCGATGCACAGGTCCTCGATCGACGGGTGGGACGAGACGTCCACGACGCCCCGTGACGAGCCGGTCCGCGGGAGGTCGAAGTAGTGCGAGCGCACCAGCAGGACATGGTCGTCGCCGAGCTGATCCGCGAATCGCCGCACGTCCAGTACGGGCGCCGTCCCGTCCTGGTGGTCGCGGTGGGTGGGCGCGTAGAGGACGGCGGTCTGCCCGGGCGCGATGCCGAGCTCGCCCCGCACCTGGTTCGCCCGGTCGAGCGAGGCGTTGACCAGCCGGTCGACGCGCGGATAGCCCGTCTCCAGCACCTCGTAGTCGCCGGGGTAGACCCGGGTGAACACCTCGGTGGTGTGCGGGTTCGGCGAGACCAGGACGTCCCACCTGCCGCTCTGCTCCACCAGCCGGTCGAAGTTCATACCGCGTGCCGCGGCGGGGTGGTCCCTGAGGTCGGTGCCCATCTTCTTCAGCGGGGTGCCGTGCTGGGTCTGCACCAGCACCGCGTCACGCCGCTTGGGCAGCTCGTACGGGAAGTTGACGTTGTTGACCAGGTACTTGGCGCGGGCCATGGTGCGCAGGCAGCGGGGGGTTCCGTCCACCACGTACTCGACCCCCGGCGGGATGGAAGCCGTCCTGTCCTTGGCGACCACCCACACTCCGCGGATGCCGGGCGCGAGCTCGCGGGCCTTCTCGAAGATGGCCGCGGGATTGCAGGCGTAGCCGCGGTTCCAGTAGGCGGCGTAGACGGCCAGGGTGTCGTCGGCGGGAAGCCGCAGGCAGGCCCGGTAGTAGACCCGCCGCAGAGCCGTCGCCGCGAGCCGGGGTGCCCGCCGGGCCGCGCCGCGCGTGCGGCCGAGGGCGCCGCGAAGCCCGAGCCGCAGCCGGTTCACCGACTGCAGCGCCGCGTTCGCGGGATAGGCCCCCCGCTCCACCAGCCGGTACTGCAGGCCGCGCACCCCGGACGGGTAGGCGTAGCCGCGCGGCCGGAACCGCCGGAAGTGCTCGGACGTACGTCGGAAGAAGTCGCGCCGCATGTTCGCCGGCACCAGGCCGGGGGTGGCGAGCACGGTCGTCGCGTGGCGCACGGTGCGGTCGAAGACCGCCTTGCGGAACGGCTCGGCGGCCCCGGCCTCGCGGTCGATGAAGGCGAAGATGCGCTCGTACTGGCCGAAGAGGTCGAAGTGCTTCGGGCTGGAGGTGTTGGTGATCGCGCCCTCGCGCCCGCGCCGGTAGTGGTAGCAGACCCGGTCGAGCATGCTGATCCGGCGCGCCGCGAGCAGCGTGGGGTAGGTGACCGAGATGTCCTCGTAGTACCCGTGCCCGAACTCCACGTCCAGGCCGAGCAGGAACTCCCGGCGCAGCACCCTGCTCCAGGCGGTCATGATGAGGTCCAGGGTGCTGGGCCGCTCCCCGAGGGTGAACGTCTCGGGAGCGTCCCGGAAGAGATGCGCGCGCACGTTGCGCTCCACACGCCCGTCGGGGCCGAGCAGGGCATGGTCGACGAGGAGCACGTCGGGACCGGTCCGCCGCAGCCGCTCGGCGACCGCGGCCAGCGCCCCGGAAGTCAGCCGGTCGTCGCTGTCGACGAACCAGACGTAGTCGCCCTTGGCCAGGGCGAGGCCCTCGACGCGCGCCCGGCCGAGCCCCACGTTCTCCGGCAGGTGCACCACCCGCAGCCGGGGGTCCCCGGCCGCGTACGCGTCGAGCAGGGCACCGCTGCCGTCGGGGGAACAGTCGTCCACGGCGATGACCTCGACACCCCCGAAGGACTGCTCCGGCCCCAGCAGGGAGTCCAGGCATTCCGGCAGGCAGTCCTCCACCTGGTAGACGGGCAGGACGACGCTGATGAACACCTCCTCCTCGGACGGGTGCGTGGCCGGGCTGTCATTCGTTGCCACATGTCCTCCAGGCAGGGGTCGCTGTCTGTGCCTCGTGCGCCCGGACCGGGGCCGGTCCCACGCCCGGACGGCTTGCGTCGCGGGTCGCAGGCACCGCCGGCGGCGGTGGCACCGATCCACCGACGGCGTTCCGCCAGTGCTCGGCAACGCGGCCGGGTCACGGGCACAGAATAATCCTACAAAGTGTAGTACTACCGGGCGGGCCGTGAGCCGGTGCGAAAGGCAGGCAACTCGGAGATACCAGGCAGCACGGTCATCGCGCCCGGAACCCAGCGAGGACACCACCCGAAAGGGCGACCGCCCACGCTCACGGCACGCCGAGGGCGGTCATCCGTGCCGGCCTGCGCCAAGGGCCGCCGGCGCCCGGCCGGCGCTGGGTGCGCTGCCGGGCACGCCCGAGCCGGACGCGGAGTACGAGTGCGTCCGGGCCGCGGGCACGCAGGCAGCCCGGCCGACCGTGGGTCCCCCAACTGCAGTTATTGTATGTGCAGTTGTCCACCGACCCGCGTCACGACAGGCGTCCTCACCAGTCGTGCACGGTCCCGTCGTGCAGCCTGCTGATCGGCAAGTACGCCTGCTGGTAGGGGAAGTGACGCGCCGCTTCGACGTCCAGGTCGACGCCGAGACCCGGCTCGTCGGACGGATGCAGCAGTCCCTCCTCGAAGCGGTAGGAGGTCCGGAACACCTCCAGGGTCCGCTCGGAGTGCCGCATGTACTCCTGGATGCCGAAGTTGTGCACGGCCAGGTCCAGATGGAGGGCGGCGGCCATGCCCACGGGGGAGATGTCGGTGGGGCCGTGCATCCCGGACCTGACGCCGTAGACGGCCGCCAGGTCCAGCAGCTTCCTCATCGCGGTGACGCCGCCGGTGTGGGTCACCGCGGAGCGCACGTAGTCGATCAGCCTCCCGCTCAGCAACGTGGTGTAGTCGTAGACGGAGTTGAACACCTCGCCGATCGCCAGCGGTGTCGTCGTGTGCTGCCGGATCAGGCGCAGGGCCTCCTGGTCCTCCGCGGGCGTGGCGTCCTCCAGCCAGAACAGGTCGTACGGCTCCAGCGACCTGCCCAGCCGGGCGGCCTGGATCGGTGTCATCCGGTGGTGCCCGTCGTGCAGCAACGGGAGTTCCGGGCCGAACTCCGCCCGGACGGCCTCGAGGACGCCGGGCAGGTGCCGCAGGTACGCGCGCGTGTCCCAGGTCTCCACGGTGGGCCGGAGCCGGTCGCCGCCGGTGCGCCGCGCGGGCTCGTAGTCGTAGCGGTCTCCCCCGCCGGCGCTCGAAGCGGCCACGCCGTACACCGAGTCGAAGCCGGGGATCCCGGTCTGTACGCGGATGGCGCGGTAGCCCTGCTCCAGGTGCGCGCGTACGGAGTCGAGCAGTTCGGGCACGTCGCGGCCGGAGGCGTGACCGTAGGCGAGGGCGCCGGTGCGGGACGCGCCGCCGAGGAGTTGATAGAGGGGCATCTTCGCGCACTTGGCCTTGATGTCCCACAGCGCGGTGTCCACGGCCGCGATCGCCGCCATGGTCACGGGTCCGCGCCGCCAGTACGCCCCCCGGTAGAGGTGCTGCCAGGTGTCCTCGATACGGGAGGCGTCGCTCCCGATGAGCAGGGGCACGACATGACTGTCCAGGTAGGAGTGGACGGCCATCTCACGGCCGTTGAGCGTGGCGTCGCCGAGGCCGACGACACCGTCCTCGGTGGTGATGCGCAGGGTGACGAAGTTCCGTCCCGGGCTGGTGACGATCACCTCGGCGGACACGATCTGTATGATGGTTCCCCCTGTTTCCGGCGGTTCTGTCGGTCCGTTCGGTCGGTTCCTTTCGGCGAGCGCGGCCGCCGTGCGCGGCGGCCGTGCCCGGATGTGACGGGGTCAGCGGCGCCGGGTGTGCCGGGCCAGCTTCGTCTGGACCTCGGCGACGATGCGTTCGACCTCCTCGGTCGCGTCGACGGGCACCCCCGGCTCGTCCTCCTCCAGCGGTTCCAGGTCCTCGAACTGCGAGGGCACGAGGGAGGCGGGCATGTAGTGGGACTTCCTGCTCTCGACGCGTGCGGTCGCCACGTCCTGGTCGATCGTCAGGTGCACGAAGAACGCGTCGGGCCGGGCCGCACGGAGCACCTCCCGGTAGATGCGCCGGAGCGCCGAGCAGGTGATCACCAGCCCCTCCTCCGCACCGGCCGCCCGCATACGGCCCGCGATGGCGGCCAGCCATCTGCTGCGGCTGCGGTCGTCGAGAGGGGTGCGGTTCTCCATCGACCGCACGTTGTCCTGGGTATGGAAGGAGTCCCCCTCCTCGAACGGCACCCTGAGCGAATCCGCCAGGTAGCGGCCCACGGTGCTCTTGCCGCATCCGCTGACCCCCATGACGACGACGGGTGGGCGCCGGGCGTGGAACAAGCCGGCCATGGCCTCCTGGAAACCGGCCCGGTGAGCGGGTGGCAGGCCGTTGGTGTTGAACTGGTCCAGGCCCGCCCGCAGCCGGTCGCGTACCCCGGGATCGCGCAGCCGTCCGCTGCGGATCTCGGCGAGGAGGGCCTCCGCGAACGCCTCCGCGGCCGTGGCCAGGCCCTGGTCGACGGCGTAGGCGAGCCCCATGTGCAGCCACATGGCGATCGGCTCCGGCCGGGTGGGATAGCTCTGGACGGTGTCGGCGCCTACGACGGCCCGCGCCGGCATGACCACCGCCTCCTGGTGGGTGCCGGCCCAGTCCCTGTCGATGCGGTGGTTGAGCGCCATGACGACCGGATGGGAGAGGCGGACGAACAGCTCGTTGCGCGAGCCGGCGAGGAGAGTGCGGTGGAAGGCCGCGTCCACGTCCCTGAAACGCCGGCGGATCGCCGCGCCCTTCTGTGGCTCCGCGAAGTCCGGGTCCTCGCTCAGGGCGAGCAGGGTCCGGGCTTGGCTGGTGAGGTCGTGGCAGATCTCCGCGGACCGGCTCAGAGCGGCGAGCCGGGCCGCGCGGGGCTCGATCACCTCGCGCAGCTCGGTCAGTGACCGCATCTGACTGTCGGGGGCCACCTCCAGACGCCATGCGATCACGTCGGGGTCCAGCAGGTCCCACCGCTCCAGCGCCTGAACCGTGGCCCCGATCCGCGGCTGCAGATTCACCAGGCCCTTCTGGTGCAGCGTCTGCAGGGCCTCGCGGGCCATGGGCCGGGTGACCTCGAACTCATGCGTGACGGCGTCCACGGTGAGGTGGTGGTCGCGGGGCTTGCCGCCCTCCACGATCTGGCAGCCCAGTCGCTCCACCACCTTCGCGGTGGAGCCCCGCAACGCGTCCTCGGATCCTTCGGGCAGGTCGGCTTCGGGACCAGTCATGGCGGCGATGCTAAGTCACAGGGGCACGTTGGTCAGCCATCCGAACACCGTTGGCAGGAGCGCGAATTGCCCTTGGGGCGCACGCCGGTGCACTCCGTACGCCATTACCGCCCCTTGTACGACTCCGAGGGCCACTGATGACGCATCAAGAGGCTTCTCTGACCTGGATCCCATGCGTAGCGTGGTCAGCCATCGAAATGTTGCGATGACGCCGAGGACCGGCCAGGCGAGTGGATGTGTGCCGTCCTACGGCCGGTGCCGACGCGCGGCAGCTGACGCAGGGCTGCCTCGTCCCACTTGTGACGCAGCCGCAGGAGAGCCGTATGCCCGAACCGACCTCGCCCCCGCCTCCACCGGAACGCTTGTCACTGCGCTGGGCGCTCATCCTCTTGGCAGCGGTGGTCGCGGGACTGCTGGCGGGCCTGCTGACGTACGCCCAGTCCCGCAACTGGCCGGCCTCGCTCCTGGCGGCGCTCGGAGCGAGCGGCGCTGCCCTGGTGAGCCTGCCCCTGCTGTTATGAAGCCTCGGCGGCCGGCCCATGAGCCAACCGACAACTCGATTTTTCTTGACAGATTTATTTGTCGGTACGATCCTGGAGCGGCGCCCCGGCACCCGGGCGGCCGAACAGACACGCACGAGAAACCGAGGAATCGCCCATGCGCACCCTGATCAGCACCGCCTTCGTCTCGCTCGACGGCGTCATGGAGGCGCCCGGCGGCGAACCCGGCTACCGCAACTCCGGCTGGACCTTCAAGGACGTCGAGTTCACCCCCGAGGCTTTCGAGATCAAGGAGCGGGAGCAGGCGGAGGCCGGCGCCGTGCTGCTGGGCCGGGTCAGCTACGAGGCGTTCAGCCGGGTGTGGCCGGACATGACGGAGTTCGCCCGGTACCGGACGCTGCCGAAGTACGTCGTCTCCACGACCCTCACCGAGGACGACCTGGTCTCCGACTGGGGCGAGACCACCGTCCTGCGCTCGCTCGACCAGGTCGCCGAGCTGAAGAAGACCGAGGGAGGGCCGATCATCGTCCACGGCAGCGCCTCCCTGAACCACGCCCTCTCGGACGCCGGCCTGATCGACCGCTACCACCTGCTCGTCCACCCGCTGCTGCTCGGCGCCGGCAAGCGCCTGTTCAGCACCACGGACAAGGACACCCAGAAGCTGAGGCTGGTCGAGCACGACGTCTACTCCAACGGCGTGCAGAAGCAGGTATTCGACGTCGTCCGCTGACCGGATCCGTCACGCGGCCGTGCCGTCGAGGTGGTGCTCAGTCGCGGTAGGCGGCGGCCGTGAGCTGGACGAACGAGCGGATCAGCGGATTGCCGTCGCCCTCGTTCCACGCCGCCACCACATGGCTCGGCGGCATGTCGATCAGGGGCGCCACGGTGAGCCCCTCCCCCGGCTCGTGGTCCAGGAGGGTCATGCCGACCGTGCCGTTCCACAGCACGGCTTGCCGGCATTCCTGGACGGTGCGCACCACCGGACCCTCGCGCGGCTCACCGCCGTGCCAGTACGACTGCCAGAGCGGATCGGTGCCCTCCGGGAACCGGAACCAGCGGCGGCCTGCCAGGTCGGCCGGCTTCAGGCGGTCGCGGCGGGCCAGCGGATCGTCGGCACGCAGCAACGCCCCCACCGGGTCGGACCGCAGCCCGTGCACGGACAGGCCGGTCCCGTCGAACGGCCCGCGGGTCAGGGCGACGTCGACCGCTCCGGTGTGCAGCCCGCAGGTGGGATCGGTCAGATCCGCCTCGCGGATGCGGACCTCCACGTTCGGGTGCCGCCGGCGGTAGGCGTCGGCCAGCCGGGTCGCTCGCGGGTCGGTGCTGTCGCCCAGGACGCCGACGGTGAGGGCCGCGGCGCCGGCCGCCGCGGCGACGCGCAGGCGTACCCGGTCGGCCCGGTCGAGCAGCTCACGCGCCTCCTCCAGCAGCACCGCACCCACCGGCGTGAGCGAGACACCGGCGGACGAGCGGTCGAACAGGGCGGCACCGACCTCGGTCTCCAGCCGCTTGATCGCCCGGCTCAGGGGCGGCTGGCTCATGTGCAGCCGGACGGCGGCCCGGCCGAGTGGAGTTCCTCGGCGACCGCCACGAAATACCGCAGACCGCGCAGCTCCATGCCCGGACGATACCCGTACGGCATCGAGGCCGCGGAACGGGTCTTGGACAGTCGCGGTCTCCCGCAGTGGAATCGGAGCATGACCGACGAACCGAAGACCAGTGAGCCGAACGCCGGCCCCGCCGTGTCGGTGGTCGGCCCGGAGGACGGCGAGACGATCCTCCTGGGCACCACACGCATGCGCGTCCTCGAAGACGGCAGCAACACCGGGCACCGCCTCGGGCTCGCCGAATCCGTCCTCGCGCCGCACACGCCCGGACCGCCGCAGCACCGCCACGCCCGGCACGACGAGGGCTTCTACGTCATCTCCGGCACGGTGCGCTTCACGGTCGGGGACGAGGAGTACGACGCGACGGCGGGCACACTCGTGATGGTCCCGCCCGGAGCGCCGCACACCTTCGCCAACACGACCGACCGACCCGCCGTCATGCTCAGCACGTTCACGCCCGACCTGTACGTGCAGTACTTCCGGGACCTGCGGGACATGTTCGCCGACGGCCGGGCGCCGGACCCGCAGGCCCACATCGAGGTGATGAGCCGTTACGCCACCGAGCCGGCCACCGACTTGACCTGACGCACGGACCCCGGCGGAGGGATTCAGCCGGCGGCGTGCGCCGTGACCTTGCCGTCGGCCTTCACATGACGGGTACGGGCCGAGCTCGCCAGCTTCTCGGCGGCCACTTCGGCGGTGAGATCCTGGATCTCCGCACCCGCCTCGACGGCCGCGCGCTTCACTTCGAGACCGATGCCGACGGACGTCTTGATGATGCCCCGCACCAGCGGTTTCGCCACTCTCTTGAGCAGCGGAGCCGTGATCAGGCCGACGAGGAAGGGAGGTACTACAGGGGGCATGGGTGAACCCTCTCTTGTGTACACAGCACGGGTGCCGCCGCCGCACGTTCCGGACACCTGGCCGGCAGCGCCGGGCGGAATTGCCCCCCACCGGAACACACGGTAGTCGGCCCTCCGCCGATGCGCCCGGGGAGGACGGCGCCTTTCATTCGTTCGGGCGGAGGCGCGCAGGAGCGGCCCGTGGCCGCGGAACGGGCTCAGAGCGGGTCGGGCGCGCCCGGCCTGCGCTCGTCCAGCAGTGAGGTCACCACCTGTACGACGAACTCGGGCACCCGGTCCGGAAAGTCGTGGCCGGTTCCCTCCGGGGTGTAGACCCTCCGGGCCGCATCGGAGGCCGCGAGGAAGCGTTCGCGCACGGTGAGGAAGAAGTGCCGTACCCGGGCGTTCTCCTCCGGGTCGTCCGCCGCGTCGAGGATCTCGCCGCCGCCCGTCAGATCGCGTGGCGCCACGAGAAGGAGCGGGAGCGAGCCGAGTTCGCCGTCGTGCACGACGGTGTGCCAGCCGGCCCTGGTGATCCCGTCCGGGGACAGCTCCCGCAGGATCGACGCCGCGGCGCAGCTCGCCCTGGTCCTCGTCTCGACCGCGGCGAGAATCCGCGCCGGGTCCTCGGCAGGGGCCTCGTGCCTGCGTGCGAGCGGGTGGAGGCCGAAGAGGTGGCGCACCGCGACGGCGGTCTGGTCCCGCACGGCGTGCCGCAGGGCCGGGACCGGGGGGCCGAAGGCGATGACGTCGGGCGGTGTGGGATCGAGCAGCACCAGACCGGCCATCAGGTCGGGGCGGCGCCTGGCGGCATTGGCCATGAGCAGCCCGCCGAAGGAGTGCCCCACCAAGACGTAGGGCCCCCGCTCACCGGCCCCCTCCAGCGCCGTCAGCAGTTCCACGGCCTCCGCCGCCGTCGTGCGCGGGAAGGGGCCCGGGTCGCTCCAGCCGGAGCCCGGACGGTCCACCAGGACCGAACGCGTCCGGGTCCGCGCCAGCGCGTGCAGCCGGTACATGGCGTATCCGCCGGCGTGGCCGCCCGGCATCCAGACCACGGTCGGCCCCGTTCCGGCGTCTCCCTCGGCGAGGACGTGCATGCGGTGGCCGCCCACGTCGACCATGCGTCCGGGAGGCGGGTACCGCACCCGTACCCGGGCCACCTGCACCAGATGGCGCAGCGACCCGAGACCGAGCGCGAGGGCCACGGCGCAGAGCACACCGCCGAGAACCCGCCAGCCGGTTCCGAGGGTCAGGCACCAGACGCCCGCGACGGCCGGCAGCAGGGCGACGGCAGACCCGGCCCAGTCCCGGCCGAGCAGCCGGAGTACCGCGTCGCGGACGCGTGTGCCCGGTCGCATGGATCCCTCCGTCCCGGTCTCCGTGGCACCGCCAGGGACACCGGGCGCCGCGGCACCCGGCACAAGCATCGTCCCCTGGGAATGCCCCGGGCGCCATGTGCGGCGGATCCGGGCTCACCCCCGGCGGCCGTGCGTGAGCACCGCGGCGCCGGCTCGCGCCGGCCCGGGCGGTTCCGCCGACGGCACGTCATGTACGAGGTGCCAGGCGTGCCGCCACGTCCGCGACCACTTCGGCCTCGTGGCGCACCAGGTAGAAGTGGTCCCCCGGGAACGAGCGCAGCTCGAAGGAGCCCGGGGCGGCGAGGTCGGACCAGCCGCGGACCCGGTCCGGTACGCAACTCGGGTCGTCCCGGCCGACGTACGCGGTGATCGGTGCCTTCACCGGAGCCGGGTGCGCAGGGTGGTAGCCCTCGATGAGCCGGTAGTCCGAGCGGAGCGCGGGCAGCAGCAGGTCGCGCAGCTCAGGGATGTCGTAGGCCTCCCCGTGCAGGTCGCCGAGCTGCCGGACATGGGCGATCAGGGTGTCGTCGTCGGTGCCGCTCAGCACGGTGTGTTCGGCCCGGTGGGGGGCCGCGCGCGCGGAGACCAGCAGGTGTTCGGGGACGATGCCGCGGGCCTCCAGCCGCAGCGCCAGCTCGTAGGCGACGCAGGCGCCCATGCTGTGTCCGAAGAGCGCCGTCGGCCGGTCGAGCCAGGGCCGCAGGGCGTCCTCGATCGTGTCGGCCAGGGTGGCCATGTCCTCGATGCAGGCTTCCGCGAACCGGTCCTGGCGGCCGGGGTAGCGCACCGCGAGCACCTCCACGTCCGGCGGCAGCAGCGCGGGCCAGCCGTGGAACAGCTGTGCCGTGCCGCCGGCGTGCGGCAGGCACACCAGCCGGAGCCGGGGGTCCGCCGCGCGCTTGTGGACCCGGAACCACTTCTTCACGTCGTACGCCGTCATCGTTACCGGCGACCGCCCGGCTGAAGGGAGTTGAGCCTGGAGAGGAAGGTGGGGAGCTGCTCCACCGCCCTCCTCGGCACGTACGTGGTCTGCACCGTGTGGCGCAGGCGGTCGGTCACGACGAGTTTGTAGGCGCCGTCCTCCTGGATGAGTTCGGCCGAGTACAGGGGTGTCGCGGACGCGGACATCTGGCCTGCCTCCATCAGGGTGCCGCCTTCTCCAGCCATGCCTTCCACTCCTCCGTCGTCTGCTTCTCGTCGATGGCGCCGGTGAACATGTGGTGGCCGAGCCAGATCGGCCAGTTCCAGGTGTGCCCGTTGAAGAAGCGGTACAGCCCGTCGGCGGTGCGCAGGCCGAGGAAGTCCCCGCTGAGGAAGTCCACGACGGCGTCCCGGGGTCCGCCGAGGCCGTCCGGTACGGCGAAGCGCACCGTGTCGCCGGCGGCGGTCCCCTCGCCGACGCCCGCGTGCCGGAGCAGTGCGGTGAACACGTCGGCATGCGCGGGTGCCGCGGGCCTGTCCGCCTTGATGTACGTGGCGGGGCGCCCTTCGAAGTGGCGCAGGTACTCGGCGAGGCTGTGCTGGTAGAAGTCGACGTGCTTCTCGGCGGCGTCGGCGCGGGTGCCCCAGCCGTCGTCGGGGGTGCCGGTGTGCACCCAGTGGATCCCCATGGAGAGCCGGGCGGTGCCGTCGTCCCCGGCCTCGACGGCGTAGCTGAGGGTGTTGGAGAAGCCCTTGCCGTCCTCGGAACGGCAGGCGAAGCGGTGCGGCGGCTCCCATTCCACGACGGTGGCCCGGCCGCGCGTGACGGCGCCGCCGACGCGCGGCTCGACCTCCATGGGGTAGAGCCAGCCGAGGTTGCCGGCTCCGGTGGCGACCGCGTTCCAGACTTGTTGGGGCGTGGCCGGAAGGTGCTGCTCCCGGCGCACCCGGAATTCCCGGGACATGGGCGGTGACTCCTCGGATCAGTGCTGCGGTGGTGTGCGGTAGGTGACGGGCAGAGCGGCCAGGCGCCGCTGCAGGGGGTTGGGGCGCCATTCCAGCCGGTCGGTGGCCAGGCGCAGGTCCGGCAGCCGGCGGACGAGCGTGCCGATGGCCAGCTCGGTCTCCAGCCGGGCCAGTGGCGCGCCGAGGCAGAAGTGGGGTCCGTTGCCGAAGCCCAGGTGCCGGCCGGCGGGGCGGGTCAGGTCGAACCGGTCCGGTTCCCCGAAGCGTTCGGGGTCGCGGTTGGCGGCGGCGAGGACCAGGTAGACCAGGTCTCCGGCGCCCAGGGTGCGCTCGCCGAAGGCGATCTCGTCGGCCACCACGCGCACGATCGCCTGTGTCGGCGAGTCGTAGCGCACCGTCTCCTCGACCGCCGGCCGGATCAGCGCGGGATCGGCGCGCAGCCTGTCCAGCTGGCCGGGGTTGCGGAGCAGCGCGAGGGTGCCGTTGCCGATCAGGTGGGTGGTGGTCTCGTCGCCCGCGGTGATGAGCATGAAGCAGGTGGACAGCAGCTCTGAGTCGGTGAGCTCGTCGCCGCGCCCCTGGGTGGCGACGAGCCCGCTGATCAGGTCGTCCCCGGGGGCGTCCCGCCGCAGGGCGACGAGCCACATCAGGTACTCCTCGAACTGGTCCACCACCTCCACGGCCCTGTCGATGTCCTCCGTGAGCCGGCCCAGCGCACGGAACCAGTCCTTGACGCGCGCGCGGTCGGCCTCCGGGATCCCGAACAGCTCGCAGACCGCGGAGTGCGGCAGGGGCGAGGCGAGGGCGGTGATCACGTCGGTCTCCGGCCCCGCCTCCACCGCGGTGTCGAGGAGCTGGTCGACGAGCGCCTGGACGCGGTCCCGGAGCGCCTCGACCCGCCGGGCGGTGAACGCCCTGTTGACCAGCTTGCGCAGCCGGGCGTGCTCCGGCGGGTCGGTGTTCGTCATCACGCGCCCGAGTCGCGCGGTGAGCCTGCTGAGGTCCCGCAGGCTGCCGTCCCGGGCGCCGAGGGCGCGGGTCATCCGGTCGCGGTCGTTGGACAGCCTCAGGTCGCCCAGGGCCCGCTCCACGTCCGCGTACCGGGTCAGGTACCAGATGCCCTGCGCACTGCGGTACACCGGGCAGTCCCGGCGCATGCGGGCGTAGAGCGGGTACGGGTCGCGGCGGAACTCCGGGGAGAGCATCGCCGCGGTGATCTCGTCGGGGCCGGCGTGCGGGCCGGCCGGAGGGTCGTCGGTGGTGGTCGCCATGTGACGGGCTACTCCTGACCGTCCATCGCGTCCGCGAGGCTCTTGGGCCGCATGTCGGTCCAGTGCTCCTCGACGTGGGCGAGGCACGCCTCCCGGGTGTCCTCCGGGCGTGCGACGGTCCAGCCGTCGGGGACGTCGGCGAAGGACGGCCACAGGGAGTGCTGGTTCTCCTCGTTGACGAGCACGAGGTAGCGGCCGTCGTTGTCCTCGAAGGGGTTGGTCATGGTCAGTGCTCCTGACAGGTCGTCGGGTTCGGTGCGGTCCGGGTGATCTCGGCGATCTTCGCCGCGAGGATGGGCCCGATCTGGGCCAGCGAACCGGGCTGGGTCATGCGGTCGTGGCGGGTGGTGATGTAGTGGGAGTCGATCGGTCCGGTGACGTAGGGCTGCCAGATCCCGGCGTCCGCCGAGTCGTCCGTCCGGTCGATGGTGGAGTTGAACAGCAGCATCTCGCCGTCGAAGACGTCCGGTTCGTGGGCGAGCGCGAGCCGCGCGTTGTTGATCATGATGGCGACGACGGCCTCGATGTGGTGTTCCTCCAGGCTGGCCAGGGCGCTGCCGCGACGCCGGAGGATCTCCACGACCTCGGGGTAGGTCAGCGGCGCGTCGCCCAGTTCGTCCGGGTCGCAGTCGAGCACGCCGACCAGCACGTCCCGTTCGGTGGGGACGGGTGCCTCGTCGAAGTCGACGTCCTTGACCGGGTAGGCGTCGAGGATCGCCAGCAGCGAGGTGCGCTCGCCCCGCCGCTGCAGCTCGGTGGCGATCGCGTGGGCGATGAGGCCGCCCGCGGACCAGCCGAGCAGCATGTAGGGGCCCTGTGGCTGGATCTTGCGGATCTGGTCGGCGTAGTCGGCCGCCATCTCCTGGTAGGAAGTGGGCCGCGGTTCGGGCCGGCCGAGGCTGCGCGCCTGGATGGCGTAGACCGGGTGCTCGGGCCCGAGGTGGGTCAGCAGACCGCTGTAGCTCCAGCTGATGCCGCCGCCCGGGTGGATGCAGAACAGCGGGGTGCTGTCCCCGGTGGAGCGCAGGGGCAGGACCACGTCGAAGGCGTCCTCGGGGTCACCCGTCGCCAGGCGCTCCGACAGGCCGGCGACCGTGGGCGCCTCGAACAGGGTGCGCAGCCCGAGCCCGATGCCCAGGGTCTCGCGGATCCGGGAGACCAGGCGGGCGGCGAGCAGCGAGTGTCCGCCGAGGTCGAAGAAGCCGTCGTCGATGCGGACCCGGTCGCGGCCGAGGACCTCGGCGAACAGGTCGCACAGCAACTGCTCCTGCGGTGTGCGCGGGCCCCGGCCGGGTCCGGACGTGCCGTACTCGGGGGCTGGTAGCGCGGCGCGGTCCAGCTTGCCGTTGCGGGTCAGCGGCAGCGCGTCCAGGGTGACGAACGCCGACGGGACCATGTACTCCGGGAGCGTGCGCCGCAACCGGTCGGCCAGGTCCTCGGGATCGGGTGCATCGCCGGGCACGGGCACCACGTAGGCGACGAGCCGCTTGTCCCCGGGCCGGTCCTCGCGGACGACGACCGCGGTCCGGGCGACCGGGGGGCAGCCGGCGAGCACGGTCTCGATCTCGCCGGGCTCGATCCGGAAGCCGCGCAGTTTGACCTGGTCGTCGGCGCGACCGGTGAACTCCAGTCGGCCGTCGGCCAGTCGCCGGACCACATCTCCGGTGCGGTACATTCGGCCGCCCGCCGGTCCGTGCGGGTCGGCGACGAACCGCTCGGCGGTCAGCGCCGGGCGGCCGACGTAGCCGCGGGCGAGTCCGGTCCCGGCGATGTACAGCTCGCCGACGACGCCCGGCGGGACCAGGCGCAGCCCGGGGTCGAGCACATGGAGCCGCATGTTCGCCATGGGCCGGCCGATCGGCACGCCGAGTGCGGTGTCCGGTGGCGTGGCCATGCGGTGGTGGGCGGCGAAGGTGGTGGTCTCGGTGGGTCCGTAGCCGTTGACCACGTGCAGGCCGGGGCAGGCCTCCATCACCCTGGCCACCGCCCTGGCCGGGACCACGTCACCGCCGGTCCACACCTCGCGGACACCGTCGAAGGCGTCCGGGCGTTCCTCGGCGACGAGGCTGAACAGGCCGGCCGTCAGCCACATCCCGGTGACGTCGTTGTCCGCGAGCGCCTGCCGCAGCGCCTCCGTGTCCAGCTGTCCGGGCGGGGCCATGACGATCCGGCCGCCGCCCAGCAGGGGGACCCACAGCTCGTAGGTGGAGGCGTCGAACGCGGTCGGGGAGTGCAGCAGCACCCGCTCGTGGGCGCCGCCGCGCCAGCAGGGGGCGAGGGCCAGACCGGCCACGTCGTGGTGGGTGACGCCGATGCCCTTGGGGTGCCCGGTCGAGCCGGAGGTGTACATCACGTAGGCCAACTGGCCTGCGTGGAAGCAAATTTGAGGATCGGTGGTACGTGTCTCGGCCCGGCCGAGCGCGGTGAGCACGTCGTCGGTGAGGACCAGCGCGGCACCGGTCTCCCGCACGATCAGGTCGACGCGCGAGGACGGGAAGCGAGGGTCGAGCGGGACGTAGGCACCGCCGGCCTTGACGATCGCCAGGATGGCCACGACCAGTTCCGGGGAGCGCTCCAGCTGCACCGCCACCGCCGTCTCCGGCCGCACTCCCTGCCCGATCAGGGCATGGGCGAGGCGGTTGGCCCGCGCGTCCAGTTCGGCGTAGGTGAGCGTGGTCGTACCGCTGACGACCGCCACCGCGTCCGGGGTCGCGCGTACCCGGGCGGCGAACAGCTCGGGCAGCCCGGCCTCGGGCAGTTCCACGTCCTCGTGCCCGGCGAGCAGCTGCCGCCGTTCGTCGTCGGACACCGTGTCGATCCGGCTGACCGGCAGCCGCGGGTCGGCGACGACGGCCCGCAGCAGCCGGGTCCAGCGGGCGAAGAGCGCCTCGACGGTCTCGGGTTCGAACAGGTCGGTGGCGTACTCCACCGCGCCGAGGATTCCCGCGGGGCTGCCGTCGGACCCGTGCTGTTCGGTCAGGCTGAACGTGAGGTCCACCCGGGCCGTGCCGGTCGGCGCCGCCCGGTGTCCCACGTCCAGACCGGGCAGGGCGAAGTCGGCCGCGGGGGCGTTCTGCAGCGCCAGCATGACCTGGAACAGCGGGTGGTGGGCGAGGGACCGGGCCGGGTTGAGGACCTCGACCAGGTACTCGAACGGCACGTCCTGGTGGGCGTAGGCGGCCAGGGCCGTCCGCCGGACGCGGCCGAGGAGTTCGGCGAAGTCCGGATCGCCCGAGGTGTCGGTGCGCAGCACGAGGGTGTTGACGAAGAAGCCGACGAGGTCGTCCAGGGCCTGGTCGACGCGCCCCGCGATCGGGCTGCCCAACGGGATGTCGTCGCCCGCGCCGAGCCTGCTGAGCAGTGCGGCCAGGCCCGCCTGCAGGACCATGAACACGCTCGCGCCGTGGGCAGTGGCCAGCTCCCGCAGCCCCCGGTGGAGCTCGGCGTCCATCCGTACCGCCACCTGGCCGCCGCGGTGCGAGGCGGTGGCGGGGCGGGGCCGGTCCGCCGGCAGCGTGATCTGCTCGGGCAGTCCCGCCAACGCGTGTTTCCAGTGGGCCAGTTGGGTCGCGAAGCGGCTGTCCGGGTCGGACGCCTCACCGAGCAGCTCCCGCTGCCACAGGGTGTAGTCGGCGTACTGCACCGGCAGCGGGGACCACACGGGCTCCTCGCCCTGGCACCGGGCCGCGTAGGCCGTCGCCAGGTCCCGGGAGAGCGGGCCCATGGACCAGCCGTCGCCCGCGATGTGGTGCACCACGACCAGCAGGAGGTGCTCCTCGGGCGCGAGCGCGAACAGCTCGGCCCGAAGCGGTGGTTCGGTGTCGAGGGCGAACCCTCGCCGGGCGGCCTGGGCCAGCCGTTCGGGCAGCCCGGCCTCGTCGGTGTCGGTCACCGGCAGGTCCGGCCGGGCCTGCCCGGGGGTGAGCACGTGCTGGTGGGGGACACCGCCTTCGGCGGGGAAGACGGTGCGCAGGCTCTCGTGGCGGGCCACCACGTCCGCGAGGGCCGCCCGCAGCGCCTGCCGGTCGAGCGTGCCGGTCAGCCGCAGGGCGAGCGGCATGTTGTACGTGGCGCTCTCCCCGTCCATCTGGTGCAGGAACCACAGGCGGCGCTGCGCGTGGGACAGCGGCACCCGTCCGGGGCGCGGGTACGCGGTCAGGGTGGGCCTGGCCGCCTGTCCGGCCTCGTCCAGCCGCTGGGCGAGCCCGGCGACGGTCGGCGTCTCGAACAGGACGCGTACGTCGAGTTCGGCGCCGAGGACGGCCCGGACGCGGGAGACCAGGCGGGTGGCCAGAAGCGAGTGGCCCCCCAGGTCGAAGAAGTTGTCGTCGACCCCGACCCGCGGCAGTGCGAGGACGTCCGCGAAGAGTTCCGCGAGGAGCTGTTCCTGGGGGGTGCGGGGCGCCCTGCCGGCGGCCGCGGAGCCGAGGTCGGGCGCGGGCAGCGCGGCGCGGTCCAGCTTTCCGCCGGGGGTCAGCGGCAGCGCGTCCAAGGCGACGAAGGCGGCGGGCACGAGATGGTCGGGGAGCCGGTCCCGCGCCCAGTCCCGCAGCTCGGCCAGGAGGGCGCCGGTGGCGCGGACCCCGGCCGGGTCGTTGGTCAGCGGGGCACCGGTGCGGGCCGGCCGGCCAAGGCCGTCGGGCACGCCCGAGGGCAGCCGGGACAGGTCGGCGAGGACCACGTCCATCGCGTCGTCCGCCGTACCGGACCAGGTCACGCCCACCCAGCGGCCGTACTCGGCGCCGAGGGCGTGGAACTCCTCCGGATCGGCGGGTCCGTCGTCGCCGTCCAGGGCGTGGAGGCGTTCCAGCAGCTCGGGCAGCGGGGTGTCGCCGGACCGCAGGGCCCGGGCGAGCGCGGCCTCCCGGGTGACGCGGCCGTTCGGCACGCCGGTGACCCGCAGCACAGCCGGGTCCCGCTCGGCGAGGAGGCTGCGCAGGGCGTCCAGGCTCTCCCACGGCACCTCGGTCCGATCGTCCAGCGGGAGCGGGGCGACGGGCTGCTTGTGCAGGGTGACGTCGTAGCGGTAGCGGGTCAGCTCGTTGTGGTGGCGGCCGCGCTTGAGCTGGACGGTCACGGCGCCCAGGCCGTCGAGGCGGTCGCGCAGAGCGGCGAAGTAGTCCGGGTCGACCAGGAGTTCCTTCTCGACGCGCAGCGCCTGCTCCACCGCGCGGCGCACCGTGGCGAGGTCGGTGCCGGGGTGAGTCTTGTGCAGCTGCACGGCGGTGGTCAGCGACCGCAGCAGACGCAGGTTGCGGACGTCCCCGATGAACAGGGTTCCGCCGGGGGCGAGGAGCCCCGTCAGCCGGTCGATGACCTCGCCGAGGTACGCGGCGGTCGGGAAGTACTGGACGACGGAGTTGAGCACGATCGTGTCGAAGGTGCCGGCGGGCAGCCCCTCGGTGTCGTGCGCGGGCTGCGTCCGCAGCACGACCCGTTCCGCCAGGCCCGGTTCGTGGCTCACCTGCCGGGCGAGTGCGTCGATGGCCGTCGCGGAGAAGTCCGTGGCCCAGTACGCCTCGCATTCCGGGGCGAGTTGCGAGAGCAGCAGACCGGTGCCGACTCCGACTTCCAGCACCCGGCGGGGGCGCAGGCCGCGGATGCGCTCGACGGTGGCGTCGCGCCACTCCCGCATCTGCTCCACGGGGATCGGGCTCGCGTCGTAACTGCTGTTCCAGCCGGTGAAGTTCTGGCCGAACGAGGTGTCTCCCGCGGTCACGGGCAACGCGTCGTAGATCTCCCGCCACTCCCCCACGTGGTCCTGTTCGACGCCGTGGTCGCGGTCGGCTCGTGTGCCGGGGCGGGCCACCACGTACGCGACGAGCTGTTTGTCGTCGGCACGGTCCTGGCGGGCGACGACGGCTGCCTGGGTCACGTCGGGGTGGCCGGTGAGCACGGACTCCACCTCGCCTGGTTCGATACGGAACCCGCGGATCTTGACCTGCTGGTCGGCCCGGCCGACGAACTCCAGGTCCCCGTCCGCGCGCCGTCGTACCAGGTCGCCGGTGCGATACATCCGGCCACCCACCGGACCGTACGGGTCGGCGACGAACCGCTCCGCGGTCAGCCCCGGCCGCCTGAGATAACCACGCGCCAGACCGGCACCCGCCACGTACAGCTCA
>NZ_JBSGDB010000039.1:0-32923 GCF_053602155.1 Streptomyces sp. NPDC004561 | reverse complement strand
GCCTGGTCAGCGCCCGCCCGAACGTCGGCACGCGTGTGCGTCCCGTCAGCGACTGGGACCGTGGGGAGAAAGAACCATGCAGGCGACCGACACCCCGGGCCGTACCTGGCAGCGCAAGGATGCTCACTCCAACCGCCGACGCATCCTCGCGACCGCCCGGCAGAAACTGCGGGAGGACCCGGACGCGAGTCTCGACAGCATCTCTCAGGCGGCCGGCGTAGCCCGGCGCACCCTCTACGGACACTTCCCCAGCCGGCATGCGCTGATCGCCGACCTGACACAGGAAGCAGGCCATGAACTTCGGCAGGCGTTCGCCGGAGCCCGTACCGCGGATGCCGACCCGGTCGAGGCGATGACACGGATGGTGCTGGCGGCATGGACGGTGGGCGACCACTACCGCGTGCTCATCGCCTTGGGACGGCGCCATCTGGGAGAGGGCGAGATCCGCACCACCCTGGCACCGGCCCGCGCAGAAGCCGTCGCAACCCTACGGCGCGGTCAGCGCGAAGGCGTCTTCGCGGACCACCTTCCAGCACCCGTGCTCGCCCAAGCACTGGAGGCACTCATGCTGGCCCTCGCCGAGGAGAACGCCGCATGCCCGTGGGCGGACCCCACTGGTGAGGCCGCGGCAACCGCGTTCCTCGTCGCCGCCGGCGTAGCACCACAGAGGGCCGCGCTTCAGGTGCAGGAGGTCATCGGGCGAGTTCGGGCAGCGGGCGCCGGGTGACCTCATGGGCGTCGTCCGGGGCGACACCGAGCATGCGTAGGACCATCTCGGCCAGGTCGGAGGCGGCCTCGTCGCCGTCGAGGTCCGGGCGGTCCAGTCTGAGAGCCACGAGGGACAGCAGGGTGCCGCCCAGGGCGGACAGAGCGGTGGTCGCGTTGTCGCAGGTGAAGCGGCCCGACGCGATGCCGATCTCCAGGTCGCGCAGGGCGCGCGGCGAGAGACCGCTGTCCGAGTGGATGTGGGACAGGCCGCGGTCACGCAGGATCCGCATGAGTTCCGGGTGGGAGTCCGCCATCCGGGCAGTGAGCCGGAAACCGGCCGCGACCAGCTCGGCCGGGTCGTCGATGCCTTCCACGCGCGCATCGATGACCTGCCCGAACTCCTCCAGGGCGTCCGACACCGCGGCGTCGAACAGCTCCGTCTTCGACTCGAAGTGGTTGTAGAAGGATCCGAAACCGACATCGGCGCGCGCGGCGATGGCCTGGATGCTGGCGCTGGTGTCCCCGGTCTCCGCGAGGATCTGCCGGGCCGCACGGACGAGCGCCTGACGGGTCTCGGCGCGGCGCCGCTCGAAGCGGTTCTTGGGCGGGGCTGACGTCGGCATACGGCCCAGTGTAACCATCGCGACGATGACTCTGCCATTACTGATGAGATCCTCAATTATTTGGGCTGCACCTATTGACGATGAGAAACGCCAGAGTTGATGATTTCCTCATTACGGCAGTGTTGCTTGGAGGACACCATGTCCCACATCCCCGTTAACAAGGGCGGTCCTCTGACGCCCCACCAAGACCTCCACAGTGAGCAGGGCGCCCTGCGCGGAGAGCACCCCGGACGAGCCCGGAATCCCGTGATCAAGGTCGCGGACCTGGCCTGGCTGGAGTTCGAGAAGCCCGACCTGGACCGGGCCGAGGTGTTCGCCCGCGACTTCGGCTTCGCGATCGCCGCCCGCACCCAGCACGAGCTGTGGCTGCGCGGCACGTTCGCCGGCTCACCCTGCATGGTCATCCGGCGCGGGCGTGCCTCCCGCTTCCTCGGACCGGCGTTCCGCGCGGCCGAGCGGGCCGATGTCGACCGGCTGGCCGCCGCCGTCGGACACACCGTCCGGGACATCGACGTCCCCGGCGGCGGCCGGTCGGTCGCCCTGTTCGACCCCTCGGGACTCCCGGTGCGGGTGGTGCACTGCGCCGAACCGCTGCCCGCGCTGCCCGGGCAGCAGCCGCTGATCCTCAACACCGGCATCGAAGGCCGTCGTACGAACACCACCCAGCGCCCGCCCCGTAAGCCGTCCCGCATCCAGCGCCTCGGCCACGTGGTGCTGGAGACGCGGACGTTCACCCGCACCCTGGACTGGTACCTGGACACCCTTGGCATGATCGTGTCCGACTTCCTGTTCCTGGACGGACAGCGCCAGCGCGGGCCGACCATGGCGTTCATCCGCTGCGACCAGGGCAGCCTGCCCGTGGACCACCACACCCTCGCCCTGCACCTCGGGCCGGGCACCGGCTACGTCCACTCCGCCTACCAGGTCACCGACCTCGACGCGATCGCCGCCGGCGGGGAGTACCTGGCCGAGCGCGGCTACCAGCGCAGCTGGGGCATCGGCCGGCACATCCAGGGCAGCCAGCTCTTCGACTACTGGCGCGACCCCGACCGCTTCATGCTGGAGCACTTCGCCGACGGCGACCTGTTCTCCTGCGACCTCGAACCCGGATGGGCACCGATGTCGGCGAGCGGCCTGGCCCAGTGGGGCCCGCCCGTCACCCGCGACTTCCTGGGCACCAACCCCTCCCCCGCCAAGCTCCGCGAGGTCATGACGGCCCTGCGCGACGACAACGAACTCGACCCCGCACGCCTGCTGGGCCTGATGAAAGCGATGAGCTCATGAGCACCAACGTGCTGCGCACACCCGACGGCTGGTGGGCCGTCCGAAACGAGCGCGCCGTCCGCATCGAGACCAAGGCGGTCACCACCGCCGAACTGCTCGCCGACCGGGCCGCCGTCCGGGAGGCCGCCGCCTCCGGCGAGCGCGGCACACCCGTCGCCGACCTGGTGGCGCTGCCCCCGGTCACCACCCCCTGCCGGGTGGTCGCCCAGATGGTCAACTACCGCAGCCACGCCCGCGATTCGGGCTTCACGGGCGACATCCCGCCCACCTTCTTCCGCAAGGCGTCCGGCTCGGTCAGCGGCCCGCACGACACGATCGTCCGCCCCACGCACGTGAACTTCCTCGACTACGAAGTCGAACTCGGCCTCGTCATGGGCGCGACGCTCCCGGTGGGCACGGTTGTGGAGGAGCAGGACCTTCCTTCGTACGTCGCCGGGCTCGTCCTCACCAACGATGTCAGTGCCCGCGACGTCCAGCTGACCAAGACCCAGTTCTACGAGAGCAAGTCCTACCCCACCTTCACGCCGACGGGTCCGTACCTGGCCCTGCTGGAGCCGGAGGACTTCGACCGTCTGATCGACCTGCGACTGCGGCTGTCGGTGAACGGTGTAACGCGTCAGGACCGCACCCTGGCCGACATGATCGTGCGGCCCGCGCAGGCGCTCACCCTGCTCGCCCGCTTCCAGACCCTCGACCCGGGCGACCTGCTGCTGACCGGTACGCCCGGCGGCACCGCCCTGAAGGCCCCGCCCAAGCCGGTCGAGAAGATCGCCGCGCTGCTGCCGCCCGCGCTGAAGTGGAAGGCGTTCTTCAACGGCCAGGCCAAGAACCCCCGGTATCTGCGCGACGGTGACCTCGTCACCGCCTCGATCGCCACCCCCGACGGGCGGATCGACCTGGGCGAGCAGCGGACCGCTGTGGCGGACGCGACGTGAGCGCCGCATCCCGGAGACCGGTAGTGATCATCGGTGCGGGACCCGTCGGAGTCACGGCCGCGCTCCTGCTCGCCCGGCACGGAGTGCCCAGCCTGCTCCTCGAACGCCACCGGGACGTCTACCCCCTGCCGCGCGCCGTCGTCGTGGACGACGAGGTTCGCCGGATCCTGCAGAGCGTCGGCGTCCACGAGGAGTTCGCCACTCTCGCCAGGCCGGCGCCCGGGTTGCGGCTGCTGGACGCCCGGCGCCGCGTGATCGCCGAGTTCCCACGGTCCCTGCACGGCCACCACGGCTTCCCGCAGACCAGCATGTTCGACCAGCCAGAGCTGGAACGGCTGCTGCGCGACGCCCTGGCCCGTCGCCCCGAGTGCGAGCTGCGGGGCGGGGTGGAGGTCGTGTCCGTCAGCCAGGACACCGACGGAACGGCTCCGGTCCGGGTCACCTTCCGCCGCGACGGCAGCGATGAGGACGAGCACGTGTGGGCCGACGCCGTCCTCGGCTGCGACGGCGCGGGCAGCATCACCCGCGACGCCATCGGCGCCGTGTGGGAGGACCTGCATTTCGAGGAGAGCTGGCGGGTCATCGACGTGCGCACCAGCCTCCCGGTGCGCACCTGGGAAGGCGCCGAGCAGATCTGCTGCCCCACCCGCCCGGCCACCTTCATGCGAGTCGGCGAAGACCGCTACCGCTGGGAGTTCCGACTGGCCGAGGGTGAGACCTTGGACGGCCCGGAAGAGCTGGAACGGCTGCACGAGCTGGTCGCCCCCTGGGTCGACCTGCCGTCCGCTGCCCACGGGGGCGGGGGCGACGACTTCGAGGTGATCCGGCAGGCGCGGTACACCTTCCGGGCCCGCCTCGCCAACCGGTGGCGCCGTGGGCGCGTCTTCCTGCTGGGCGACGCGGCGCACCTCACCCCGCCCTTCATCGGGCAGGGCCTGTGCGCGGGCCTGCGCGACGCCCGCAACCTCACCTGGAAACTCGCCCGCGTCCTTCAGCAGGGCGCGGACGACCGACTGCTGGACACCTACCAGCAGGAGCGCAAGCCGCACGCCCGCCACGTGATCCGTGTCGCGGTCGCCGTCGGCTGGGCCATGACCGGCGGACAGGACCGCGGTGCGGCCATCCGCCGGGCCGTGGTGGGCGCGGCCTGCCGCATCCCCGGTGTGACCGCGGCGGTGAGCCGCGACCTCAGTCCCACACTGACCGCCACTCCGCTGGTACGACGCCGCCCCCGGCTGACCGGCCGCTCACTGGCCGGCACCTTCTGCCCGCAACCCTGGGTGATCGTCGACGGCAGGCGGGTGCGCCTCGACGACATCCTCGGGGACTCCTTCACCGTGCTGACCGCCCTGCCGCCCATGGCACGGATGATGGGCGTGGCCACGGCCCTGGGCGCATCCGTGATCCATGTCGGCGACCTGGACGACGACGGCACGCTGGCCGCCTGGCTGGCACGCGGCCGGGCGGACGCCGTCCTACTGCGCCCCGACCGCGTCGTGATGGACACCGTCCCCACCGGCACCGGCGACTTCACCGACGCCGCCGCCTGGGCTCCCCTGCTGCACACGGCCCGCCGCCCCGCCGAAGCCCGGCCCGCACCCTGACGAGGAACACCACACCATGACCACCCCGCACTCCACGCCCTATCCGGAGCCCTTCCTGCCGCCCGACCCCCAAGAGGCCGCCGGCAGCCGCATCGCGGACTTCGCCCGCTGGGCCGCCCGGCACCAGGGCGCCGAAGGGATTCCGGACCCGACCGACTACCAGGCCCTGCACCACTGGTCCGTCACGGACCTGGAAGGATTCTGGGCGGCGGTGTGGGAGTACTTCGACGTCGACGCCACCACTCCGTACGAGCGGGTGCTGGCCGAGGAAGCCATGCCCGGCGCCCGCTGGTTCCCCGGCGCCACCCTCAACTACGCCCACCACGCGCTGCGCAACCTGCACCCGGACGCCCCCGCGATCACCGCACTGGACGAAACCGGAGCCGGCTACGAGATCACGGGCCGACAGCTGCGCGCCCAGGTCTCCTCCGTCGCAGCCACCCTGCGCGACCTGGGCGTCGGCCAGGGCGACCGGGTGGTCGGCTACCTGCCCAACACCCCCCACGCCGTCATCGCCTTCCTCGCCACCGCCAGCCTGGGCGCGGTGTGGTCGGTGTGCGGCCAGGACTACGCGCCCAAGGCCGCCGCCGACCGCTTCGCCCAGCTCGAACCCACAGTGCTCATCACGGCGGACGGCTACCTCTTCAACGGCACCGCGCACGACCGCCGCGCAGCCTCCCTCGACCTGGCCGCCGCCCTGCCCACTCTCAAGGCCACGGTTCTGGTGGATCACCTGGGCCTTGCGTGGGCCCAGACCCGGGCCGCCGGACTCACGGTTCCCTGGGAGGACGCGGCGACCCGTACCGAGCACCTCACTATCGCCCCGGTTCCCTTCGACCACCCTCTGTGGGTCGTCTTCTCCTCCGGCACCACCGGCCTGCCCAAGGGCATCGTCCACGGGCACGGCGGCGTCCTGCTGGAGCACCTCAAGACCCTCGGCCTGCACTGCGACCTGGGCGTCGGTGACCGACTGGTGTGGTACACCACCACCCACTGGATGATGTGGAACCTGGTCGTCTCCACCCTGCTGACCGGCGCCACCACCTGTACCTACGACGGCAGTCCCGCGCCGGTCGCGCGCCCGGACATCCTGTGGGAGCTGGCGGCCCGCCACAGGATCACCGTCTTCGGCTCCAGCCCCCAGTACCTGCTGGCCATGGCCAAGCTCGGCATCGAACCCTCCGTGCACGACCTGTCGGCGATCCGCGTCATAGGCTGCACGGGTTCCACCCTGCCGGCGTCCGCCTACACCTGGGTCCGCGACCACGTCGGCACAGGCATCCAGCTGGCCTCCACCAGCGGCGGCACGGACGTCGTCTCCGGCTTCGCCGGCAGCGCCCCCACCACCCCGGTGTGGGCGGGTGAACTGTCGGCTCCCAACCTCGGCGTGGCGCTCGCGGCGTACGACGGCACGGGACGGCCGGTCGTCGACCAGGTCGGCGAACTGGTCGTCACCCGCCCGATGCCCTCCATGCCGCTGTACTTCTGGAACGACCCCGACGGCAGCCGCTACCACGACGCCTACTTCACCGCCTACCCGGGCGTGTGGCGGCACGGCGACTGGATCACCCTCACCTCCCACGGCTCAGTGATCGTCCACGGCCGCTCCGACGCCACCCTCAACCGCAACGGCGTACGCCTGGGCAGCGCCGACATCCACGACATCGTCGAACGCCTCCCCGAGATCACCGAGGCCCTCGTCATCGGCGCGGAGGAACCCGACGGCGGCTACTGGATGCCGCTCTTCGTGGTCCTCGCCGACGGGATCGAGCTGGACGATTCCCTGTGCGACCGGATCCGCGACGCGATCCGCACCGGCGCCTCACCCCGCCACGTCCCCGACGAGATCACCGCCGTACCGGCCATCCCGCACACGAAGACCGGCAAGAAACTCGAGGTCCCGGTCAAACGCCTCCTCCAAGGCGCCCCCGCCGACCAGGTCCTCAACCCCTCCGCGGTCGACAACCCCGACCTGATCGCCTACTTCGCCGGCCTGGGCGCCGAACGCCGCCAGGCCCGCCGCCCGCACACCCCCGAAGGCGCCTCGTGATCCTCTCCGCCTCGCTGACCTGTCTCATCGCGTTGATCTTCGCCCTGCTGGGCGTGGCCAAGATTCTGGCCCTGGGTCCGATGCCCGAGCTGGCCGCCCACGCCGGCTTCACCACCGCGGCCTACCGGGTCATCGGCACGCTGGAGCTGGCGGGCGCCATCGGCGTGGCCCTCGGCCCGGTCGTACCGCTGTGCGGCGGCCTGGCCGGTATCGGGCTGCTGATGCTGCTCGCCGGTGCCGTGACCACGCACGTACGCAAGGGCGACGGGCTGACCAAACTCCTCCCCGCGGTGACATGCTCTGCTTTGGTCGCCTGGTATCTCGTACTCCTCGCCAGCCTCTGACCCGTTCCGAGGGACTGTAGGCCTCCACTCGTCCTGTTAGCGAGCCCACGGTGGGGCTGGCAGACTGAATCTGTGGTTCCGCTGATGGTCGCGGCGGATCAGATCGCGTCCTCATCGCTTACCGGCGCCAGTGTGGTATCAGTCTGCGCACTGCTCTTCACCGTCGCGTCGTTCTGGTGGCTCAACGCCCGACAGGGACGCCTGCAGGCGTGGGAACCTCATTCCTTCGCGGCGATCGTCCACGGTTCCACGGCACGCCTAAGACTGCCGCTCGTCCTGCACAACACCGGTCCCAAACCGATCGTCGTGCAGGACCTCATCCTGACTTTCCCTGATGAGCCCGCCTCTCATCTGCCGCTCCTGTGGGTGTCCTCCACGTCCCGGCTCCAACCGGGGCCGGACGAGGAGACGAAGCTGCCCGCCGGATTCGTCGTGCCCGGCAGAGAAGCGCAACAACTCTTTCTCGAGTTCGAGGCACCGTTTTCCGGATTCCTCCCGGAGGCCCGTGACTACAAGGCTCAGCTCCAAGTTCGGGTCGGCCACCGCAAGGGTTGGCGCCCCCTGCTGACGTTCAGCTTGAGGGCCGCCAACATCATCGATCCAGATCGCTACACCGTCTACAACAACGCACCGGTCGAGCTGACGAAGGAAGATCAGAGGAGAGCGGACGCCGCGCTTCTCGAGCTGCTGGAAGAGCACGGGGACGGCTCCCCTCCGGGCGGCGGGAAACAGGGAGAGCCTCCGAATGACGAAGGTGACGCCGACACGAGCCGCTGACATCGCCGTCCGCCCTCTGACGTGAGCAGCGGTGGCACCGGCCCCGCCGGGCCACCACAGCCACCGCACCGATCACTCGCGCCAGTCGACGCAACCGGCCGCCGCGAGGTCCAGCACAATGTCCGTGATCATGTCGGCCTGGCCGCCGACCATCCTGCGCCGGCCAGCTTCGATAAGGATCGCTCGGGTGTCCAGGCCGTGACGGCGCGCCGCGGCATCGGCGTGCCGGAGGAAACAGGAGTAACTGCCCGCGTACCCGAGGGCGAGCGTCTCGCGGTCAACCCGCACCTCGCGGTCCTGCAGGGGGCGGACGATGTCGGTCGGCAGCGTCCATCAGGCGGAACAGGTCACAGCTTCCGCGACCATGAACAGCCTGCGGACGAGAAGCCCGTGCGCCCCTCGGCGGGCACAGGCATCGCCTCAGACACCTCCCGGAGAGCGTTCGGCTTTGCAGCCACTCGCTAGCACCACGTACCACTCATCAAGATCCGGACCAGGTGCGGACCGACTCAGCCTGGCACTCGATGTTCCCGCTCTTTGTCGCAGGTCAGGAGCGAGGTCAGGCGTGTACCACCAGCAGACGAAGAACCTCCTGGTGTCGTACTCGCCGAAGAAGCTGGGCTTCTTCTAGAGCCTGAAGTCGGATTGCCTGGAGGCATCGTTGCGCTCCAGGCAACCCGCCACCGAAGGTATGTTCCGCAATCAACACGGCACCCTACGCGACTGCGCGGGCTCCAAGTGAATCCGTCCCGGGCCGACCACGGGCCAACCGGCGTCCTCCGCGCATGGTCCCGCCCGCCGCCTTCGACGAGGCACCACCGGCCGGATCATGTCAGCGTCGCCGCTGGTCGACCCGCAGCTCGAAGTCGCCGTAGCTGTTGTCGACCGGGTTGACGGTGACCCCGGGGGCGACGATCTCGTCGATGGCGTCGAGCACGTCGGAAGACAGCGTGACGTCGGCGGCGGGCAGGAACGCCTCCAGCTGCTCCATGGTGCGCGGGCCGATGATCGCCGAGGTGACGCCCGGGTGGTTGATGACGAAGGCGACGGCCAGCTCGATCAGGGTGAGGCCGGCCTTCTCCGCCAGGACGGCGAGCTGTTCGACGGCGTCGAGCTTGCGCTGGTTGGCGGGGGTGCTCATGTCGAAGCGGGCCTGGGGGCGCGCCGAGGAGGCGGGGCCCTCGGAGGCGTTCTTGCGGTAGCGGCCCGAGAGCCAGCCGCCGGAGAGCGGGCTGTAGGTGAGCGTGCCCATGCCGTGACGGCGCACGGTGGGGAGCACGTCCTCCTCGATGCCCCGGACCAGGATCGAGTACGGCGGCTGCTCGGTCACGAACCGCTCCAGGTGCCGCTCCCGCGAGGTCCACTGGGCCTCGACGATCTGGGAGCCGGAGTAGGACGAGGAGCCGATGTAGCGGACCTTGCCCTGGCGCACGAGGTCGGTGAGGGCGCCGAGGGTCTCGGCCACGTCGGTGTCCGGGCCGGGGCGGTGTACCTGGTAGAGGTCGATGTGGTCGGTACCCAGGCGCCGCAGGGAGTTCTCGACCTCGCGGATGATCCAGCGCCGCGAGCCGCCTCGCTGGTTGGGGTCGGCCTGGTCCATCGGCATGAAGAACTTGGTCGCCAGGAAGACATCGTCGCGGCGGTCCTCGAGGGCCTTGCCGACGATCTCTTCGGAGACGCCGGCGGAGTACACGTCAGCGGTGTCGACGAAGTTGATGCCCGCGTCGAGGGCGCGGTGGATGATCCGCACCGAGTCTGCTTCGTCCGCGTTGCCCCAGGGGCCGAACATCATCGCGCCCAGGCAGAGGGGACTGACCTGGACGCCGGTGCGGCCGAGCGGTCGGTACTGCATGGAGTGGTTCTCCTCGATCGATGGTGGTCAGTCGTTCCGGGAGGGCACGACGGTGCCGGTGCCCGCCCAGCTGGCGAGCAGGCTTAGTGCCTCGCGCTCCCGGGAGTCCGGTTCGGGCGTGTAGAAGTTGAGGCGGAGGCCGGGGTCGGACGGCAGGTCCATCGCCTCATAGGGCAGGGCGAGATCACCGACCAACGGGTGGTGCAGGTGCTTCACGCCGGAGCGGTGGAACTTCACGTCGTGGCGTGCCCACCGGCGGGCGAAGTCACCGCTCCTCGTCGTGAGTTCGCCGATGAGATCGATCAGCGCCTTGTCGTGCGGTGCCCGGCCCGTCTCGGTTCGCAGGAAGGCCACCGCGTCGTCGGCGCCCTTGTCCCAGTCGACCCAGAATTCCCTGCTCGCGGGGTCCAGGAACATGAAACGAGCACTGTTGACCGGCCCGCGCTGGGCGAACAGCGGCGAGTCGAAGACGGGTGCGTACAGCGCGCGGCCCAGTCCGTTGGTGGCCAGGATGTCGAACCGTGCGTTGCGGACGTACGCCGGTACGTCGGTCATGGAGTCGAGCAGCCGCAGGATCGTGGGCCGCACCCGGGAAGCAGTCACTGTGGGCCGCCGGCCTGAGAGCGTGGCCGCACGGGCCAGGTCGTAGAGGTGGGTGCGCTCGGCCTCGTCGAGCTGCAGAGCGTGTGCGAGGGACTCGAGGACCGAGTCGGAGGCTCCGCTGAGGTTCCCGCGTTCGAGCCGGACGTAGTAGTCGACGCTCATGCCCGCCAGGAGAGCGACCTCTTCGCGGCGCAGGCCCGCGACTCGGCGCTTCCCGCCGAAGACCGGCAGCCCAGCCTGCTCCGGAGTGATTCGAGCGCGCCGGGTGCTCAGGAACTCGCGGACCTCGGCGGCCAGGTTCTTCTTCCTGTCACTCTCAGTCATGGTCACACCCCGGGAGCTTGATGGGCAACGCGTGGGCAGGCGTGTCCTCGGACCGGTCGGCGTCGCACATGGGGTGGGTGAAAGCTTCGGCACGGGCGGCCAAGGGCACGGGGACCTCCTCTTGCTCGGGCGGTGTGGAGCCGGCCTGCACCCTCACGGTAGGTGCGCCGGTGAGCGCCTGCGAGGTACTGCCATTACCTGGAAAAGGAGTGACTCCCACCTGCGCGTCCGCCCGCGGTTCCCTGGAGAAGGCCCAAGGACTGCGAGTCCTCGATGGGCCCGATGAAACCGACCTGAAGGAACAGCGTGTGCGCAGCACTCATGTACGAAGCCGGCGACGTCCGCGCCGGGCATGGCGCCGACCCGTACCTCAAGGAAGCGCAAGGCCCTCAAGGTGCTGGTGCGGCGGTGACCAGGCAGTCTGTGATCAGCACGGGGGACGCCTCCGCGCGCCTCGGCGGCGCGTCGTCCGCCGCGTCGGCGATCACCGAAACGGACGGCAGGACGCTGACGACGGGGCTGGTGACGCGATGACCACCACCGCACAGCGCGCATCGGCGCATGCGGCGGCGCGACCCAACGGGACTCCGGCCCACGCGACGCTGATCCTCGCGATCATCTGTGTCAGCTACTTCATGGTCATCCTCGACAACTCGATCGTCTTCACCGGGCTGCCGCAGATCCGCTCCGACATGGGGTTCTCCGAGACCGGTCTGTCCTGGATCACCAACGCCTACGTCCTGGTCTTCGGCGGACTGCTGCTGCTGGGAGCCCGGGCCGGTGACCTGTTCGGACACCGCAGGGTGTTCCTGTTCTCCCTGGTCGTCTTCTCGCTGACCTCGCTCCTGGTGGGCGCCGCGCAGACCCAGTGGTGGCTGATCGGCGCACGCGCGCTCCAGGGCATCGGGGCTGCGGTGCTCGCCCCGTCCGCGCTGTCCCTTCTGACGCGCAGTTTCGCCGAGGGCCGGGCCCGTAACCGGGCGATGGCCGCCTACAGCGCTGTCGCCGGTCTAGGCGCCGCGTTCGGCCTGGTCGTCGGAGGGCTGGTCGCCGACCTGATCTCGTGGCGGGCCGGGTTCATCCTCAACGTGCCGGTCGGCGTCGTGATGGTGGTGCCGGCCCTGCGGTTCCTGCCCGAGACCGAACGCCGGCAAGGCCGCTTCGACATCGCCGGGGCAGTGCTGGCGACACTGGGTTCGACCGCAATGGTCCTCGGCATCGTGGACGCCGCCGACTTCGGCTGGACCGCCCCGCTGACCCTGGTGCCATTGGTGGTCGGCGTGTTGATGCTCGGGCTGTTCGTCCGCGTGGAGCGGCGGGCCGCGCAGCCGATCGTGCCGCTGCGACTGTTCGCCGGCCGGGAGCGCCGCGGCGCCTACCTCACCCGGATGCTCTACATGGGCGCGATGATGGGCTTCTTTTTCTTCACCGCGCAGTTCGTGCAGAGCGTCTACCACTGGACACCGCTGCAGGCCGGCCTCGCGTTCCTGCCGATGACGCTGGTCAACTTCGTTCTCGCTGTCCAGGTCCCGCGGCTGCTGGAACGGGCCGCCAGGCCGCTCGTGCTCCTGACCGGGGTTGTCCTGACCACGGTGGGCATGGCGTGGCTCAGCCGCCTCGGCCCGCACACCCCCTACCTGACGGGCGTGGCCCCGCCCATGGTGCTCATCGGCGCCGGCCAGGGCCTGACGCTGGCCCCGCTGACCTCCTGCGGCGTCGACGGCGTCGCCCCCGCGGACGCGGGGGCCGGCTCGGGCCTGGTCAACACCGTGCACCAGATCGGCAGCGCACTGAGCCGCCTCAGGGGTCGGCTGGGCCCACAGCGCCGCCACCGCCTCGTTCGTCGACAGGGAGCGCGGTTCCGCGCGGTCGAGGTAGAGGGTGCCGTCGAGGTGGTCCGTCTCGTGCTGGACGATACGGGCGGGCCACCCGGCGAACACCTCGTCGACCGCGCGGCCGTTCTCGTCCTCGGCGCGCAGCCGTACCTCGGTGTGCCGGGCCACCACCGCCTGCCAGCCCGGCACGCTCAGACAGCCCTCGAAGAACGCGGCACGGGTCGTGCCGACCGGCTCGTAGGCGGGGTTGACCAGGACCCGGAACGGCTGCGGGCGCCGGCCCCGGGCCACGGCGACCTCCTCCGGCACCGGCGCCGGGTCCTCGATGACCGCGATCCGCAGCTCCACGCCGACCTGCGGCGCGGCGAGGCCCACGCCCGGAGCGGCGTGCATGGTGTCCCGCAGGGCCTCGACGAAGCGGGCCAGCAGGGCGGGGCCCAGCTGACCGTCGTACGGCTCGGTGCCGGACCGCAGCACCGGGCGGCCGGCGGCGACGATGGGCAAGGGGCCGCCGGCGGCGAGGAGTTCCTCGACCCGCTCGGCGAGCGGTGCGTGATCACGGGAGGGTGCCATCGCGTCAGGATGCCATGCCGCCCCGTGAACTGGGGGATCTCCTTCAGCGAGCCCGCCCCGGCAATCAGGCCGGTGTGCCGATGAGTTCGTCGGCGACCCACCGCGCCACGCCGGCGGGGTAGGGCGAGGGCAGTCCGAGGACGATGTGACCGAAGCCGGCGTCGACCGCGGCGCCGATCGCGTCCCGGGTGGCGCCGGGCTCGTCGTAGGAGACGGGCAGGTGGATCGAGCGGGTGATCGAGGCGGGATCGCGGCCGATCGCGGCGCAGTAGCGGTCCAGCAGCGCGCTGCGCCGGACGGCGTCCTCGATGTCCCCGCCGGGGATGTTCCACAGGTCGGCGTGCTCGGCGACCACGCGCAGCGTCGCGGACGACCGTCCCCCGATGAGGATCGGCGGGTGGGGTCGCTGTACGGGCTTGGGGTTGCCGAACGCTCCGGTGAGGTGGTGGTGGGTGCCGTGGAAGTCGAAGGGCTCCTCCTCGGTCCACAGCCGGCGGATCACCGTGCAGGCCTCGGCGAGGCTCTCCACGGCGTGCGCGGAGTCGTGGAAGGGCAGCCCGTGGGCCTCGTACTCACGCCGGGCCAGGGGATGACCGGGGCGTGAGCCGACGCCGATGCCGAAGTCCAGCCGGCCGCCGGAGACGATGTCGACGGTCGTGGCGATCTTGGCCAGCACGGCGGGCGGCCGGAACCGGTTGCTGGTCACCATCACTCCGAGCCGCAGCCGGCTGGTGTGGGCGGCCAGGGCCGAGAGCAGCGTCCAGCCCTCGTAGGCGGGTCCGCCGGGGTCGCCCCAGATCGGCATGAGGTGATCGAACAACCATGCGTGCTCGATCGCCGGGACGGCGTCCGCCTCGCGCCAGACCCGCAGCAGGTCGCCGTAGTCGACCTGCGAGGGGGCGGTCATGATTCCGAAGCTGGTCCGGAGTGTGCGGGACATGGGGTTGCTGATCCTTTCGGCACGGCAGCGCCGGTCGGGGCGCGCCGACGGGGTGCGAGCGGAACGGCGTCGCGGCGGGAGCGATCCCGCCCCGGCGGGCGGGGCGGGAGGAAGCGCCCCCGCGCGACCCGGACGGTCAGCGGCGCCGCAGCGACGGGTCGAGCAGCGCGGGAGGCGTGTCGAACTTCTCGTGTGCGGCGAGGTCGGTTCCAGGGGCGACGACGGCGTCGATCGCGTCGAGCACGTCGGCGGAGAGCACGGTGTCCGCGGCGGCGAGCTGAGCGCGCAGGTGCTCCGGCGTGCGCGGGCCGATGAGCGCGCTGGTCACGGCGGGGTGGGCGGTGACGAATCCGAGCGCGAGCTGGATCATCGTCAGCCCGGCCCCCTCGGCGACTTCGGCCAGCCGCTCGACGGCGTCGAGCCTGGCCCGGTTGGCGGGGACGCGGGTGTCGAAGCGCTCCGGCATGAACGTCGAGCGGCTGGTGGTGATGTCCCGGCCCTCGCGGATCGCGCCCGACAGCCAGCCCGAGGCCAGCGGGCTCCACACCAGCACACCGAGCCCGTACTGCTCGGTCACGGGCAGGACATGGCTCTCGATCCCGCGCTGGAGTATCGAGTAGCTGGGCTGTTCGGTGACGTAACGGCTCAGACGGTGCTCGTGCGCGGCCCACTGGGCCTGCACGATCCGGTGGGCGGGGAAGGTGGAGGAGCCGAAGTAGCGGATCTTTCCCGCGCGTTGCAGGTCGGTGAGAGCCGACAGAGTCTCCTCGTCACCGGTGTTCGGGTCCCACCGGTGGATCTGGTAGAGGTCGACGTGGTCGACGCCGAGGCGGCGCAGGCTGTCGTCCAGCGCGGTGACCAGCCAACGGCGCGAGCTGCCCCGGTGGTTGCGCTCGTCGCCCATCGGCATGCTCGCCTTCGTGGCCAGCACGATGTCCTCGCGGCGACCGGCGATGGCCTTGCCGACCATCTCCTCCGACTCGCCGTCGCTGTACATGTCGGCGGTGTCGACGAGGTTGATCCCCGCCTCCAGGGCGGCGTCGACGAGGGCGGTGGCCTCGTCCTGGGTGGTACGCCCGATCCTGCCGAAGTTCATCGCGCCGAGCGCGAGGGTGCTGACCTGTACGCCGGTGCGGCCCAGGGTGCGGTACTGCATGAACGTGTCTCCTCAGTGCGGGTGAAGCCAGGTGGCGCGGTGGCGCTGTCCGACCTGGTCGCCGGATCCCTGCTCTGGCATCATGAGCAAACGGAACCTCGTTCCGGAACGATACGGAACACCGTTCCGCTTTGCAAGGGTGCTGGTGGCAGGGGTGCCTGCCGATGGAGGGAGTGGCGCGGTGAACGACAGCGACGAGGGCGCCGGACGCGCGGCCCCGTCTCGGCGCAAGGACGCCCGGCGCAACAAGGAGACCCTGCTCGACGCGGCCGCCGAGGTTTTCGTCGCCTCGGGCGTGGAGGCGCCGGTACGCGACATCGCGGCGCGGGCCGGCGTCGGGCTGGGCACGATCTACCGCCACTTCCCGACGCGGGCGGATCTCATCATCGCCGTGTACCGGCACCAGGTCGACGCCTGCGCCGAGGCCGGTCCGGCCCTGCTGGCGGCCGGCGCCGGCCCGTACGCCGCACTCGGTCAGTGGATCAATCTCTTTGTCGACTTCCTGGTCACCAAGCACGGACTCGCCGCCGTGCTCCAGTCCGACAACGCAGGCTTCGACACGCTGCACGTCTACTTCCTCGACCGCCTCCTGCCCGTCTGCACCGAGCTGCTCGAAGCGGCGGCCGCGGCCGGCGAGATCCGCTCCGACGTCACCGCGTACCAGCTGATGCGCGGCGTGGGGAACCTCTGCATCGGCGCGGACAGCGACAACCGCTACGACGCCCGCCGCCTGGTCGAACTCCTCGTGGCGGGCCTGCGTCCGGTGGGGTGATCGCGGGGTGGGGGGGGAGGGGCCTCGCCCTGTCGCCCGGCTGGTGGAGGAGCGCGACGGGGTGTGGGGCGGTCCGCGGGGGTCGGGTGCGTTGGAGGGCGGCGCCCTGCGAGACGGCGAGGGCCCGGTCCCCTGACGGGAACCGGGCCCAGAACGTGCCATGGACGTGCCGCGGAGGCGTGGGCGAGCCCCTCACATCTCCGGGAAGTCGCCCGCGAGCGCCGAGGCGATGCGCAGGTGCTGCTCCGCCTCCTCGTGCCGGGCCTGCCGCTGGAGCGTACGGCCCAGCATCAGCCGGGCGTAGTGCTCGACCGGGTCACGCTCGACGATGACCCGCAACTCGACCTCGGCGCGGTGCAGTTGGGCCGAGTGGTAGTAGGCGCGGGCCAGCAGCAGCCGGGGTCCCGTCTGCTCCGGCATCTCCTCGACGAGCCCGGTCAGCACCCGCGCCGCGCCCGCGTAGTCCTTGGCGCCGAAGAACAGCTGCGCGCGCTCCCAGCGCTCGGCGGGCGTCCCCTGGTCGTAGTACGTGGTCTCCACTCGCGTCTCCACTCGTGACCTCCTTCGACCGGGCACAACGGCACGCGGTTGTTCAATATTCCACTAACCCGGACTCCGGCCCACGCCCAGAGCCCCAGAGCGGCCGGCCCGGCGTCGGCCCGCTCGGTGACCAGGGCGAGCACACGTCCGGCCGGCACGTGATCCGTATGCCGGAGGGATGAGGGCGAGCTGCACCGCGCGCCGGCCGTCGGAGTCACGGGTGTGCTCCAGCAGGCCGGCGGACTCCAGGCCGCAGGAGGGTTTGGAAACGTACAGGACCTCCCGCCCGGTGCGGTCGCCGAGGCGCGTCGGGGAGGCCCTGGGCCGTCAGCGGCCGATCTGTTCCAGGCGGCGGAACCTCGCCGCGGACCAGGCGGCGTCCAGCGAGACGAGGCTGACACCGTGCCAGCCGAGCTCGACGAACGCGGGCATGAGGGCGTCACGGCTGAGGTCGCTGACGCCGCCCTTGCGGTAGGCGATCCAGACCTTCGCGGTGTCGGGCGCGGCCGACAGCACGGCGGGAGCATCCCGGTGCAGTTGACCGCTGTCCTCGGCGAACAGCACGACCACGTCCGCCGGCTCGCCCTCGTGGCCGGGCGCCAGGAGGGTGACGTCGTCCGGCAAGGGTCCGATGACGGGCGCCTCGGTGTCCGGTGCGTTGATCACGGTCAGCGTGCTTCCGGGTTTGATACCGAGCTTCTCGGCCGGTGTCTTCGGCATACGGGGGCTGCCTCCTGATGGCCTGGCCGCCCCAGGCGCTCTTCTCGGGTGCTTGCGCGCAATCCAACACACCGCACACCCCCAGCGGTGTCCTGCGGATCGAGGATACGCACCGCCTGATCGCCCGGGGCGGCGGGTGTGGCGCCGGCTCGGTGCCGCGAGAGCCCGACGGCTCAGCCGGCCTCGGGGTGATCTCCCGCTCGCACCGGGTCCGCGAGTTCCAGGTCAGCGATGCGTTCGGCGAAGGCAGGGACCCAGGCGGGGCGCTCCCAGGCGTAGCTGTAGGCCCAGGGGGCGATCCCCAGAAGCCCGGCACCGCCGATGCCGGCGGCCAGGGGAGAGCCCCGGACGATCTGCAGCATGTTGAGTGAGAAGTCGATGCGGCCGCCGGTGGACCACTGCATGCTCTTCAGCCAGTCGAGCTGGTATTCGGCCTCTTCGAGGCTCTCTCCAGGTAAGCCGAAGATCAGGTTGATCACAGCCACGATGCCGTGGTCGGTGAGGGCGGTGATCACACTTTCGATGTCGGCGAGTCGCGCACGCTTGTCGATCAGGAGCTGACCCTGCGGATTGATCGTCTCGACCCCGAGTTCCACCGTTCGCAGGCCCGACTCGGCCAGCAGGGGAGCCAGGTGAGCCAGCCGCCTCGTCACCTTGGTCGTGGCGCTCCACTCGACGGCTTCACGGCGCGCGATCAAGGCTTGGGCGAGGCGCTCCATCATCACGGACGTCAGCAGCGAGTCCTTCAGCGAGAAGCGCCGCACGCCATGCGTGTGCGCCAGCTCGACCAGTGTGTCGACCGCGGGCTTCTCATGGAGGTCGGTCGTCTCGGGCTCGACCTTCGGGTAGGTGCAGAAGGTGCAGCGGCCGTAGACGCAGCCGCGCGTGAATTGCACCGGTAGTGTCAGCCGGTCCTGCGGATACATACTCAGATGCGCCGGGTCGAAAAGAGGGGTGTAGGCAAAGGGGGGCTCGGCCGAAAGGGCTGCCGCCCTGAACGGCCGCACCGTAATGCTGTGATGCGGAGTGCGGCGTCCCGGCAACGTCTCGGGATCCTTCAGTAACTCGGTGAAGGCGTCCTCGCAGTGCCCGGGCAGGACGACGTCGATGTGCCGCCGGTACCGCGCGTCCGTGTGCAGCAACTGCCCGAGAAGGGTGACGTGGCTGCCGCCGACGACCGTGAGGATCTCGGGGTGACGTCGCTTCACCAACTGCAGGAGCAGTAGGCCGACGAACACCTGGGAGGGTCCCATGAGGGACACGCCGAACACCCGCGGCGGCCAGTCCGGGCGATCGAACAGCGTCTTCTCCAGCCATGCCGACAGGGAACTCCCCGCGGCCACCTGTGTGATGCGCTGGTCGAGCGTGTCGAAGGCGTAGTGCATGCCCGGGATCGGTTGCTCACCCGTCGGCAGGAACAGGGGCGGTTCATGGGCCAGTCCGAAACTGGAGAAGAGATCACCGGCCGCGGCCTGGACGAGGGCCCGGTCCTTGCCGTGATCACCCAGTGCGTGGGTGGGCCGCTGCCGAGCGCTGTCGCGAAACCGGTTGACGTAGGCGATGTTCAGGTCGACCACGCTCAGGGGTACGCCCTGCTGGTCCGCCACCCGCGCCAGAATGGCGGGCCCGAGCGGCGGATTCGTATCAGAAGGGGACGGCGGCGGAACCACGACCATGCCGGCGCTACGAAAGTCAGAACCTGAGCACAGAGACTTCACCCTCGCCCCCCGTCGACGTCAGCTTCCGGTCTCCAGGATCGCGCGCAGGTCGCGGATTTTGTAGTCCGCCTCGCACTCCCGGAACGGAAAGTCGCCATGCGTGTACAAGTACGTGGTACCGCCGGCCACTTCCTTCAAGCGCATGTCACTGGGGGAGTCCCCGATGAAGATCAGGTGATCGTAGTGCTTGTTCTTCAGGTGGTCCCGCAGGACTTCCTTCTTCGTCGCGCGCTCACGGGCGGAGTGACCGTCGACGGCGTAGTGCGAACCCTCCGGGAAGAAGGGTGCGATCCCGAGGGCGTCGATGAAGATCTTCAGGTTCGCCGTGCGCGTGTTGGAGATGAGGATCTGGTCCCAGTCCGCATGCTCGGCGATCGACGTCAGCACCTCCCGGGCGTGGTCGGAGGGCTGCAGCCACCTGCACTGAAGCTGTATGTCCGATTCGGACAGATCGAAGCAGTCGTCCTGCAGGTGGGACCACGTCTCGTACGTCTTGTGCGGCAACAGCCACTGGAAGTACTCGTACCACTTGCTGCCGTACAGCTTCATGCCGTCTTCGTAGGTGAACCGTTCCGGGTACCCGTGACGTTCCAGGACACGGTTGGACACATCGACCACGGCACGGTCGTTGCCCTGCTCTAATGTGCCGTGCAGGTCCCAGACGAAAAGCTGTTTCATTCAACCTCCTCAAGCAGTCGTAGCTCGCCGATCATGGCCGTGAGCCCCCTCAGGGGCGAGGCGTCGATGTCGGCGTCCGCCAATCCGCGGACCAGAGCGAGAAGCTGCACTTTATCCTGACTCGCGAGCCCCAAGTCGCGTACTCTCATCACATCGACGAACGAATATATGTCGACAAACTGACGTGCGGGCTGGATGGTTGCCGCGTAGCCGGGGTCGCGCAACATGCGCAGCACCTTACTCGGAGTAAGGGTCAGCGGGCGATAGGGCTTGGAGTCCAGGTAGGGAGGGTTCGCGGTTCTCGGCAGATCGCCGTAGTAGTAGAGAACATAGCCGCGCGCGATCTCCCTGATTTCCGCACTGCGCTCCATTTCACGCCAGAATTCCGTCATGCCGCACATGTCGCCGAGATGACACAGCCCCCACAGCAGCGACACCCGCAGGAAGGGGTGCTCCTCGTCGCCCGACAGGATGCGTAGCTTCGCGGCGGCATCGGTGGCGGTGCGCGAGATCAGGTAACTGATCAGGTTGCAGGCGATCAGCACCTCTTCCGATGTCAGGCCGCTGGACTCGCAGGCCAGACGGTATGCGTCCACGAGATTGCGCGACACCTCACGCGAGGGGGCACTGCGCAGCTGGCCGATCAGATAGTGCCGCATTTCGCGGCTCAGATCGATCCGGCATGCCTCCACGATGGAATCCGGAGCGGCGCGTGCGGTGAGTGCATCCGTCACGTACCCGGCCAGCAGGTATTCGTAGAAAGAGTAGTGGATGAAGTCACCGACTTCACGTCCGGCGGTGTCACGTCGATCCAGGATGTAATCCAGTGCGCTGCGGATGCATCGGATGGGGCCGAATTCCAGAAGTGCGCCCTCGATCGGCTTCAGGTCCACGGCCACCTCGGCGTGGGAGCCGTTCTGGTGAACCTCCCAGGCGAACCGCTGCCACAGCTTCAGCACGGTCTCGTTCATGGAATACGAGCGGCGTCGCATATCGCCGTCGGCTATGCGGGCCAACTTTGCCACGTATTCTCCGTACAGAGTGATGCTGTCGCTGAATCGCCCCACACTTCCGCCCTCACTGACGAAGGTCAGCATGCGCGCGTGCAGAGGGCGGCTGGCGACACGAGTCATCTCCGGCGACCGCTCCACCATCTCGTACAGGTCGGGATTGGGCAGCCTGCCGGAACTGCTCAGGCGCTCCACGTATTCTCTGAACTCCTCTGTGACCCGCCATGGTTCGAGACGGTAGATCTCGTCGAACACCACATCCGCTTGATACAGCAGAGCTGAGCTTTCGAAGTCTCGCGTGCGTGAGGTCACCAGGCAGGGAAAGCGCGACAGGGTGTCGGTCAGCACCGACGGGAGAGCGCCGACCTGAGACCAGGCGGCCAGTGCCTCGTCCAGTCCGTCGAGGAGCACCACGACCGGACCGGGCGGCGTCTGGTGCACGGCCCACAGCGCTGATTCGGCGTCGAGCTGTTCGATGTCACCGGCCCGCAGTACGACGGGGATGAGGCCCGCCTCTTCACAGGCGAGCGCCGCTCGGTACAGCACGAGGGTCTTCCCGGCACCCGGCTCACCTAGCAGGAGGCAGGAGCGGCCCGAGCCGAGGACGGCCGGTAACTGGACGGTGGCCGGCCCGGGCGATTGCCGGTGGGCGGAATAGTGTTCGATGCGCGTGTCGACGGCGAGGCCGGAGCGAACCAGTTCACCCAGGCTCATGTCGAGCGGATACGCGGTGCGGCGTCGGCCCAGCCGGGCCACGAGAAGTGCCGACATCGCGCGAATCTCGTCTCCGGCCGGGTCGGCCGCGTTCGCAGTGGTCAGGTCGTCGCCCGGTCCGGCGCTGCGAGCAGCGACTGCCCCTGCCTGGGATGTTTTCGGCACCTCGGATACGAGAGCGGTGATCTCCTCCGCCACCTGACGGATGATGTTCGGCTCATAGCCCTTGCGGAAACGCTCGACGCTCACGCCTTGAGCCTGAGCCGCTGCTCTTCTCCGCTGTGAGGCCGGCCAGAACTTCGTGCCTTGCACGAGCCCGAAACAATACTGGGCGGCGTCACCGGCCCGGTCACCGCCGAATCGGTCCACGGCGGCAACCAGGAGACGCTGAACCGTCGCTGAAGACACGTCAACGCCGAATACGGAGTGAACCGCGATGGCGAGGGCGGGCAACGGAAGATCGCGGACGGCGGTCAGACCGCGTTCCCTGAGAACTCGGAGATCGAGTGTCAAGGCATCGATGTCGTCCCGCGAAGCGTCGGGTGCCCCCATCTCGACCGCCATGACCCGATGATGCCCGCTTTATGGCCAGGCAACAACCAACTTCTGCCTGACCGGCTGCCGTTGACTGGAATTGGCCGACCAAGAGCAGTTCGGTCGTCCTCATTCCGCAGCTCTTCTCCGAGGAGAATCAGTGAACTGGTCCGATCACATTGAGCACTTGTACGACCTGATGCCCCACCTGGTGGCGGTGGCGTCCGCGGTGAAGGTCGTACAGGCAGGGATCGAGGCGGCGCGCCCGGTGGTGCGGCTCTGCCGGAAGCGCCGTCGGCAGACCACAGGGAAGTGCTTCGGCACTCGTCGACGCCGCTTTCGCCACCGGCCCGGGCCCGACCTTCACCGGACCCCGGCGTGGCGGCCGCGGACGCGAACCAGGCGGCACCCCAATGGTGAGGGCGCCCGTACGCGCACGTAGTGGGTCGCCCCGGCCGTTCCTCGCGGTCGCTGCCCCGCCCCGAAGATCCCGTCTGTCCACCTCCGGCAGGCGGGATCTTCGCATGTGGTTCGGGCGGAGAGGGACCGCGATCCGGAGGACCCCGGCGAGTGCGCCGCGCGGAATACCCCCCGGGTATCTCTGTTACTGTCGATGCCAGATACCCCCGGGGGTACCTCACCTGTAAGGAGTCGCAGCCAAGTTCTTCGTCGAAACCCTGGAGTCCGAGGGGCTGGGCAATCGGAGCCACCTGGCCGGCGGGGCCGAGTTCGCGGTGGTGGTGGACCCGCCACGGGACGTCGACCGGGCCATCGCGGCCGCCGCCCGGCGCGGGGTGCGGATCGCTCTCGTGGCCGAGACCCACCTGCACAACGACTACGTCTCCGGCGGTCTGGAGCTGGCCCGCGTCACCGGCGCCCGCTAACTGGTGCCCGCCGGGGCGGCGGTGTCCTTCTCCCGCACCCCGGTCGCCGACGGCGACACCGCGACGGTCGACGAGGGCCTCGTGCTGCGTGCCATGGCGACCCCCGGTCACACCCCGCACCACACCTCGTACGTCCTGTGGGAGCACGGGCGGGCCGTGGCGGCCTTCACCGGGGGCTCGCTGCTGATCGGCGGCGTGGGCCGGCCTGACCTGGTCGAGCCGAGGCTCACCGAGCGGCCGGCCCGCGCCCAGCACGCCTCCGCCCACCGCCTGGACGACGAGGTGCCGGTGCTGCCCACCCACGGCTTCGGCAGCTTCTGCTCCTCCTCCCAGGCGGAGGGGGACGCGACCACGATCGGCAAGGAACGCCAGGACAACCAGGCGCTGACCCAGGACGTGGACACCTTCGTCGCCGAGCTGCTCGCCGCACTGGACGACGTGCCCGCCTACTACGCCCACATGGGCCCGGCCAACGCCGCGGGCCCCGCCCCCGTCGACCTCACCCCGCCGAGCCGGGCCGACGCCGGGCGCACAGCCGAGCGGCTGGCGGCCGGGGAGTGGGTCGTGGACCTGCGCAACCGCGTCGCCTTCGCGGAAGGCCATGCGGCCGGTTCGGCCAACTTCGAGGGCGAGGGGAGGCTCGCCACCTACCTGGCATGGCTGATCCCGTGGGGCAGGCCCGTCACCCTGCTGGCGGAGACCGCCGAGCAGATCGCCGACGCACAGCGCGAGCTGACCCGGGTCGGCATCGACCGCCCGGCCGCCGCCGCGAGCGGTGACCCGATCGCCGGCGCCCTGACCTGACCGGGCAGCGGCCCCCCGCGCGGTCCGGCCCGCTCAGGCCAGCGACAGGAAGAGTTTCTCCAGCCGGTTCCGCATCTGCTCGCGATCACCGGAGGCGGCCATGTCGGAGTCGGTGAGGCAGTGCTGCAGACCGGTGGCGATGATCGCGAAACCCGCCTTGTCCAGGGCGCGGGACGCCGCCGCGAGCTGGGTCACCACGTCCTCGCAGTCCCGCCCCTCCTCGATCATCTTGATCACGCCGGCGATCTGGCCCTGCGCCCGCCGCAACCGGTTGACCACCGTCTTCAGTTCCTCAGCAGCCATCGCCAGTTCCACAGCCCACACTCCTTCACGGATACCCCCTCGGGTATCCTACCGAAGGGGGTAACCCATGAAGAGCAAAGGAAAGTCCCCCGTGGCACCCACCATTCTCACCGCCGACCAGGCCCACGCCCGCCTTCCCGAGCTGACCGTCGTCGACGTGCGCACTCCCGGCGAGTACGCCTCCGGTCACCTGCCCGGCGCCCACAACGTCCCCCTCGACGCTCTCGACCGGGCCCTGCCCGCCCTGAAGAAGGCCGCCGACCGCGGCAGCCTCCTCGTGGTGTGCGCCTCGGGCGCCCGCTCCGCCAAGGCTTGCGAACGGCTGGCCGAGGACGGCGTCACCGCCGCCACCCTCACCGGCGGCACCGAAGCCTGGACGCGGCTCGGCTACGACGTCCACCGGCCCGTCGCCGCCCGCGCCACCTGGGCCATGGAACGGCAGGTCCGGTTCGCCGCCGGGTCGCTCGTCCTGTCCGGGCTGCTCGCCGGGCGCCGCCGGCCGGAGGCACGGTGGATCGCTGCCGGCGTCGCCGGCGGCCTGGTCTTCTCCGCCCTCACCAAAACCTGCGGCATGGCCCGTGTGCTCGCCAAGCTCCCCCGCAACCGGCCCCGGCGCACCAGCCTCGACGCCACCCTGGCCGCGCTGACCGGCTGACTCCGAGGGACCCGGGGCCCTCGCCGCCCGTACACGGGACCGGGGCCCCGGCGCCGCCCCTCCTCCGGCCGGCCCGGCCACGCGGCGGGCCGGCGAGTCACTTCAGGCCGCTGAGCATGACCCCGCGGATGTAGTACTTCTGCAGCAGCAGGAAGAGGACCAGCACCGGCAGGATGCTCAGGACCAGGCCGGCCATGACGATGGGCATCGTGCGGGCCGGGTCGACATAGTCCTGCAGGAGCTGGATGCCGACGGGCAGGGTCATCACGTCCGGGTCGGCGGTCGAGACGAGCAGCGCCCAGATGTACTCGTTCCAGGCGTCGACGAAGGTCAGCAGCCCGAGCGTCACCAGCACCGGCTTGGTCTGCGGCAGCACGATCCGCCACCACACGGCGAACTCGCCGGCCCCGTCGATCCGCGCGGCCTCCAGGACCTCGTCCGGGATCGCCACCATGAACTGACGCGTCAGGAAGATCCCGAAGCCGTTCACGAGGAACGGCATCGCGAGCGCCACGATGCTGACGGTCAGGCCCGCGCCCCCGCGCCCGAACAGGTCGTTGCCACCCGCCAGCGGCCAGTGCACCAGGATCAAGAAGTGCGGGACGAAGAAGAGGAACGGCGGGAACATCATCGTCGACAGCACCAGACGGAAGATGAAGTTCCGGCCCGGGAAGCGGAGTTTGGCGAGCGCGTAGCCGGCGAGGGACGACGTGAGCAGCACCGACCCGGTGATCAGGGCGGTGGCGACCACACTGTTGCGGAACAGCACCGGCAGATCGAGCTGGTGGATCGCGGAACGGTAGTTGGACAGGTCGAACGCCTTGGGCAGGAACCGGTACGGCAGCGTGCCGGACTCGCCGGGCCCCTTGAACGACGTCATCACCATGTCGAGGAACGGCACCACCGTGAGCACGGCGCCGGTCACCACCACCAGATACGACAGCCACGGGAAACGGCGGCGGTTCATGCGTCCTCCCCCTTGCGCCGGAAGATCCACAACTGCGCCAGGGTGACCATGAGGACCACCACGAACAGCACGAACGCGGCGGCGCTCGCGGTGCCCCAGTCGCCGTAGCTGAAGGCCTGCCGGTACATCTCCAGGGCGGCCACGTTCGTCGCGTCGCCCGGCCCGCCCTTGGTCATCACGATGATCAGCGCGAACGACTGCAGGCCGGTGAGGAACTGGGTGATGCACACGAACAGCAGGGACGGCCGCAGCAGCGGCAGGGTGATCCTCCAGAAGACCGTGACGGGCCCGGCGCCGTCCAGCGCGGCCGCCTCGTAGTACGACACCGGAACGGACTTCAGCCCGGCGGTCAGCACGAGGATCGCCGAGCCGACCGAGGCCCAGGCATGGACGACCACCACCGAGGGCAGCGCCGTGTCCGGGTCCTGGAGGAACGCCACGGAGCCGAGCCCGAGGGCGTTGAGGACGCCGTTGACCAGGCCGCCCGGCTCGTACATGTACTTCCACACGTTGCCGACCGCGACGACGGTCGTGACGATCGGCAGGAAGTACAGGGTCCGCCACAGCCCCTGGAAGCGCAGGTTGTCGATGCAGGTGGCGACGACCACGGAACCGGCGAGCGCGAGGGCCACGGTGCCCAGGGCGAACAGCAGCGTGTTGGTGAGGATCGGCGCCAGGAACGTCGAGCCGTCCGCGAACAGGCCGGCGAAGTTGTCCGGGCCGACCGGATCGATGCCGCCGAGGTCGAACCCGGTCCAGCGGGACAGTGACAGCAGCAGCGCGAAGCCGAGCGGGAGGACCAGGAAGACCGCGAAGAACAGCAGCGTCGGCGCCAAAAAGAGGTAGGCGACGACGACTTGGCGGCGCCGGGCCCGGCGGCGGCCGTCGACGGCGGGCGCGGCGGACCGGGGGCGGGGCGCCCGCCGCTCCGTCGTCTCCGGTGCGAGGGTGTTCACCACGAGCGCGACACCTCCTGATCGACCTGGCGGCGGGTGGTGCGCAGTGCCGCCTCGACCGACTGCTGACCGGTCCACAAGGCCTCGATGTTCTTGCGCAGAAGGGACTTGGCCTGCTGCGCGCCCGGCCCGTTCGGCTCCGGCACCGCGTACCCCAGCGCGTCCAGGAACGGGCGCAGGTTCGGATCGCCGCCCTGGCTCAGAAGCGTCCGCATGTCGTCGGCGCGGCCGGTGAGGGAGCCGACCGACACCTGGAGGGAACTCATCCGGGTGGCCGCCGCGCCCTTCCCGGCCTTCTTGACGCCCACCTTGTCGGTGTTGAGCCAGCGCAGGAACTCCCAGGCCTCGCCCGGGTGTTCACTGGCCGTGTTGACCCCCAGCATGAACCCGGTGGAGAGCGTGGCACGCCTGCCGCCCGCCTCGGGGACGGGCACGGGCGCCACGCCGACATCGCGGTAGTCCCTGCCCATCAGGTCCTTCAGGCTCGTGGTCCACCAGCCGGCGCTGATCACCATGGCCACCTGCCCGGACGGGAACGCCTGGTAGACGTTGACGCCGGGGGCGCTGGCACCTCTGCTGACGAGGCGGTGCTCCAGCTCGAACACGGCGCGGCCGGCCGGCGAGTCGATGGCGGCGCTCCTGCCGTCCCCGGAGACGAACGTGCCACCGGCGGCGTTGAGCAGGGCGAGCGTCTGGCCGACGGTGGTGGAGTCGTCGTACGTCGACAGCCCGAACCCCTGGACGAGCGTGTTGCCGTAACCGTCCCGCCTGGCGGTGCGGTAGGCCGTCTCCTCCAACTCCCGCCAGGTGCGCGGAGGGCCGCCGATGCCGGCCTCGCGCAGCAGCCGCTTGTTGTAGTAGAGGGCGTACGTCTGCACCTCGGTGGGGTAGCCGTACACCTTGCCCCCCACCGACGCGGCGCCGACCGCGGCCCTGCCGTAGCCGTGCCTGACCTCCTCGGCGTGCTCCGGGGGAGCGGGCCGCAGGACGCCGGCCCGGACGAGCTGGCCGTTCCACAGGCAGTACGGGTGCAGGATGTCGGCGCCCTGGCCCGCGGCCTGCCGGACCATGAACGTCGTCAGCAGGTCCGTGAACTCGACGGCCTTCGTCCGCACCTTGACCCGGTCGTGCGTGGCGTTCCACTCGTCGACCGGCCCCTGCAGGGCCGCCTTCAGTTCCCCGCTCGCGTAGTGGGAGAGCAGGGTGAGGACGATCGGGTCACCCGGCCGCCCGGTGCCCTGGTGCGGCGCCGCGCATCCGGAGGCGAGCGCCGCCGAGGGGAGCCCGAACGCGAAGTGACGTCGGCTCAGGCCCCGTTGGGCTCCGGCGCGGCGCGACGGCCTCACCGCGCGGCCTCCCGGCGCATCACGCGGAACACCCGGGTCGTGGTGAAGCCGGTCTTGCGGTAGAGATGGCCCGCCGGGGACTGCTCGCCGGTCCACAGGAACCACGCGGAGTGCGCGCGGCGCGCCCGCATCCGCTCCAGGACCAGGTGCAGCAGGACTTCTCCGAGTCCGGTGCCGCGCATCTCCTCCAGCACACCGATCGGGCCGAAGCGCTCGTCCACCGAATCGAACGCCCCATGCATCGCCCAGCCGACCATGCGGCCCGAAGGGTCCCGGGCGACGACGATCCGGTCCAGCGGTGTGCCCGCAGTCAGACACGCCCGGATCGTGCACGCCCAGTCCGGACCGAAACGGCTCCCGGCGAGCGCGAGGAGATCCACCAGGTCGTCGTCGCGGGGCGTGGCGAACCGGTAGCCCCGCTCCGTCAGTTGACCCGCACGGCCCGCGACATCCTCCGGCATGCGGTAGCCGACCAGGCCGCGGTCCATCGCCGCCGCCTCGTACAGGGTGCGAAAGCCCAGCGACTCCAGGAGTCCGGCCGCCTCCGGGTACGCCTCGGCGTCCAGGCCCGGGAAGACGTAGTTCGGGGTGTACGAGGAGAAGTCCACCCGGGTACGGCCGTGCCCGTGCAGCCAGTCGAGGGCGTCGGTCAGCAGCCGGCGGCCGAGACCGCGCCCGCGGGCGGCCGGATCGACGAAGAAGAACGGGATCCAGCCCTGCTCCGGCTCCAGATCGGTCCCGGCCATCGGCGTCAGCCGGCGCACCGCGTAGGCCGCGCCGACGACTCGGTCGCCGTCGACGGCCACCCGAAGTCCCTCCGGATCGAAGTTGGCGTCGAGCAGCACGAGGGAGCGGAAGCGGTCCGGGCTGATGGGGTCGGCCGGCGCGCTCCGCCGCCACGCCTCCACCAGCCGCGGCCCGTCGCCCGCGCGAAAGCCACGGATCCCGGTCCGGGACCTCGTCGCGCGATCGAGCTGATCGGTCATCGGCAGGGTTGTCCTTCCGTACGCGGATCGCGGTGGGCGCCGAAGGCGGCCCGGAACGCAGTACTGGCGGTCAAGGCGCTTTCTGGGAGCGGGAGTTGGCGGATCTCAGCCGTAGAGCAACACGTCGTCGCCGGCCCATCGGCCCGGCGGCGCGGGCGGGTCGCAGAGCGGCAGCGGGTCCTCGCCCGCGTCGACGGCGCGCCGCAGCCGGTCGGACCCCCACAGCAGGTCGATGAACCGGCGACGGCCGGCCCCGTCCACGTGGCCGTCCGTGTCGCCCGCCGCCGTGCTCCAGGCGAAGTCGTCCGGGTACAGGCGCCGCAGCGTCGCGAGTATCGCGACGGCGGTACGCACGGGAGCGAACGCCCCGGGGTCGGTGACATGGAGCTGGACTCCGCGCAGTTGCCGTCCGGCGTGCTTGTGGAAGGTCGGCACGAACCGGAGTTCACGGAAGTGCACTCCGTGCAGCGGGAGTTCGGCGAGCGCGGGCGCCAGTCGCGCGTCGACGTACGGCGCCCCGACGATCTCGAAGGGCTGTGTGGTGCCACGGCCCTCCGAGAGGTTCGTGCCCTCGAACAGGCAGGTGCCGGGGTAGACGGTGGCGGTGGCGGGCGTGGGGATGTTGGGGGATGGCGCGACCCACGGCAGGCCGGTGTCCCGCGCACCCATGGCGCGCCGCCAGCCGGACACCTCGATCACGGTCAAGTCGGCTGCCGCTCCCGCGACTTCGGGAACGACCGAGGCGTTGAGGTACCGTGCGAGCTCGCCGCAGGTGAGACCGTGCCGGACGGGTACGGCCGCACGCCCGACGAAGCTGGCCCACGCGGGGTCGAGCGGCGGGCCCTCGCTGACGAGTCCGCCGATCGGATTCGGCCGGTCGGCGACCACGAACCGTACGCCCGTACGAGCAGCCGACACCATCAGGTCGAACATGGTCCACACATAGGTGTAGAACCTGGCCCCGATGTCCTGCAGGTCGTACACGAGGGCGTCGACGCCGCTGTCGATCAGCAGCTTGTCGAGGCGCTCGCCGCTGCACCCGTAGGCGTCGTGCACCGGCATCCCGGTGACCGGGTCCGCGCCTGCGGCCTCGCTCTCACCGGCTTGGCCGGTCCCGTGCAGCCCGTGCTCGGGGCCGAACAGCGCGACGAGCCGTAATCCGGCCTCGACCAGCGCGGGCGCGACCGGGCGCAGGTCCGGGAGGACACCGGTGTGGTTGGTCACCAGCCCGATCCGCCCGGGCCCGGCAAGCCCGGGCGACGCGTACAGCCGCGCGATCCCGGTCGTCACCACGACGCGGTCGTCCGTGCTCATCCTGGGCCCCGTCTGCCGGTGACATCTCGAAACGGATGTCGGAAATTTACTGGCTTGTACAGTAATTTGGCAATGATCCGCGGAGGGGGCGCGTTGGGGCGTGGCAGAGGTCGCCGCGGGAGTCCGCCGGGACCGCGACGACCGGCTCCGGTGGGCGAGGTGCGTTGTCTCCGTGTCGACCACGGTCCGTGACGTTCGGTAGCCGTATGTGTGCCGATGGTTGCGGGGTGTGGCATGTGGTGTGTGCCGTGCGGGATGTGCGGTACCCAGGGTCTGGGATGACCATGGATGGAGTCGGGACACCCGCCGGTCGCGCGAGCCGAGGCGCCGAGCGGGAAGGAAAATGAGGTATGGGCACGACGGACTCCTCCCGACCAGGCGTCGGTCGGCCGGCGGAGGGAGCCGGTGCGCCGCCCAGTGGCCTGCTCGATCTGCTGAGCGTCGCCGCGGTGGTGCTGAACGCCGAGGGCCGGGTGGTCTTCTGGAGTCCCCAGGCCGAGGAACTGTTCGGCTTCACCTCGGCGGAGGCGCTCGGCGAGTACGCGGCGCAGCTCACCGTCCACGAGGAGCACCGGGACGAGGTCGTCAAGCTGTTCGCCGAGGTCATGGAGTCCGGCACCGACTGGGCCGGGGCCTTCCCGATCCGGCACAAGGACGGCAGCACGCGTCTGGTGGAGTTCCGCAACATGCGCCTGCTGGACGACGTCGGTGACGTCTACGCCCTGGGCCTCGCCGCGGACCAGGCGACCGTGGAACGGGTCGAGCGGGACGCCGCCCTGGCCATGCGCCTGGTGTCCCAGTCCCCGGTCGGGCTGGCCATCCTGGACCCCGACCTGCGCTACCTGGCCATGAACCCGGCTCTGGAGCGCATCACCGGCCAGTCCGCAGTCGAGCGTCTCGGCCGGTCGGCCGGTGAGATCCTGAGCTTCCTGGACACGGATCCCGAGGCACGTCTGCGCCGCGTCCTGGAGACGGGCGAGTCGGTCGTGGACCGGGACATCGTCTGCCGTCCCCCCGGCGATCCGGATCACGACCATGCCTGGTCCGTCTCGTACTACCGGCTGGAGGACTCGAGCGGGCGGGTGCTGGGCCTCGCCTACTCCGTCATCGACGTCACCGAACGCCATGAGGCAGCCAAGGAAGCCGCCCAGGCCCGGCAACGGCTGGCCCTGATCGCCAAGGCATCCGCCTCCGTGGGCACCACCCTCGATCTGGAGACGACGGCGTGCGAGCTCGCCGACCTCGTCGTACCGGTCCTGGCCGACGCGGCCGCCGTGGTCCTGCACGACGGCGCCCTGCTCGGCCGGACCGCTTCGCACCCGGGCCCCGCGCGCTTCCGCGCCCTCGCGGTCCGCGGGGCCCACTCCGTCGAGGCGGCCTGCCCGGCCGACCCTCCCGCGGGACTCGCCGACCACGACCACCGGCTGATCGCCCACTGCGTGCGTACCCGCCGACCGGTCCATCTGCCCCACACCGCCCGCCGGGACCTGGCGAGCACCGCCCGCCATGCCGAGTCCGCGTCCACCCTCGCCGAGGCGGGCGTGCACTCGTACCTCGCCGTGCCGCTCGTGGCCCGGGGCGAGGTCCTCGGCGCGCTCGATCTCAGGCGCAGCGGGAATCCCGCGCCCTTCGACGACGACGACGCGTTCCTCGCCTCCGAACTGGCCGCCCGGGCCGCGGTGTCCATCGACAACGCCCGCGGCTACCAGACGCAGCGCCACGCGGCCCTCACCCTCCAGCGCAGCCTGCTCCCCGACCCCCCTTCGCGTCTGCCGGGCCTGGACGTCGCCTGCCGCTACCAGCCCGCCGGGGCCGCGAGCGAGATCGGCGGCGACTGGTTCGACGCCATACCCCTCCAGGGGGACAAGACCGCCCTGGTCGTCGGCGACGTCATGGGCAGCGGCATCAACGCCGCGGCCACCATGGGCCAACTCCGCACCGCCGCCCGCGCCTTCGCCGAACTCGACCTCGCCCCCGCCGAGGCCCTGCGGCACCTCGACCACCTGACCGGAGGCACCGAGCAGACCATCACCACCTGCATCTACTGCGTCTACGACCCGCACCGGAACCGGTGCCAGATCTGCCTCGCCGGCCATCTTCCCCCGGCCCTGATGCGTGCCGGCCGGAACGCGGAACTCCTGGACCTGCCCACCGGTGTGCCGCTGGGGGTCGGCGGCGTCCTCTTCGAGGCCGCCACCATCGACTTCCGTCCCGGCGACGAGCTGGCCCTCTACACCGACGGCCTGGTCGAGACACGGAGCGAACCCATCGACGCCCGTCTGGACACCCTCCTCGAAGCCCTCACCGCCACACGTGGCCAGGATCCGGAGCACACCTGCGACCGCATCCTGGAGACCCTGCGGCACCGCAGCCGCGCTTGTCCCCCCTCGCGGGGATTACCACTCTCCGGCCCG
>NZ_JBSGDB010000038.1:15078-33212 GCF_053602155.1 Streptomyces sp. NPDC004561 | reverse complement strand
GGTGACTGCCCGGCGCTCGGACCGTCAGAGGTCTCCGGCGCTGACCTCGGTCAACCCGTACTGCTTTGCCAGCGGCGCCCACAGCTTCACGAATCGCTGCTTCGCCTTGCTCGCCTCGTTGTTGTGCTCGGTCGCCCCGTCGTCGTACGCGGCTCCGTCCTTGGGGCAGCCGTTCACCGGATCGGCGTCGACGTAGCCGGCGACGTCGGAGGCCCAGGAGCCGTAGTCGCGGTCCGCCAGCGCGGATGCCGTCCACGCCTGCGACAGGGCGTCCACGGCCGAGTTGAGGTCGCCGTTCGCGTCCGGCGCGAGCTCGCCGAGGCGACGGACCAGGTCGTCGCGGCGGTCGGCCACGTTGAGGAGTTCGGTCCGCGCGTCCTGGATCGGGGACGACCCGTACCAGCACTGCCGTACGTTCCCGATGGCTGTCTGCACCCGGCCGCGCAGAGGCTCGTTCTCCTTGAGCATGGCCTCCACCTGCTCGGCCGCCTGCGGGAGGTCAGGGGACGGTGACGACGATTGCGTGACGGACGAGTCCCCGGCGGCCGCCGTGGGCTGCTGGCTCGTCGCCGCCGCTGCGCCGACGGACGCGGACGGCTTGGGCGAGGGCGCCGCCGCGAGCGTGTGGGGCTGCGCCGGGTGTGACTGGAGGCGGAGGGCGAGCGCCGTTCCGCCGCCCGCCACAACGGCGGTCGCCAGCAGCGTCACCGCGATGACCGTCCCTCTGCGACGGCCGCCGGGCCTGGGCGCCGGAGAGGGCACCGGATGCGCCGACGGGGCGGGCGCGGTGGCCGGCATGGGCTGTGGGGGCTGTGGTTGCGGGTACGCCGGCTGGGGTCGGTGTCCGGACATCGTCTGGGCAACGTGGAGTTCCGCTGCGGGCGGTGCGGGTGGGAGTGGCTGCTCGGCGTCCGCGTCAGGTTGGTCACGGGTGTCGGGGGTGGCGGGCGCGGAGGTGTCCGGCGCCGGGTCCTGCTCATCGTCGGGCACAGCGTCCTGCTCATCGCCGGGCGCATCGTCCTGCTCGGGCTCCGCCGGTTCCGCGGGCTCACTCTCCGCCGGAGGCGCGGCCTCAGCCGGTCGGTCGACCGGTGCGGAAACGGCCGGGGAGGCGGGAGAAGCGACAGAAGCGGCGACCGAGACCGGAGCAGAGGCAGAGGCCGCAACACCGGCGGAAGCAAGGGTCGTAGGCAGGGTCGAGGCCGTACCCGAGTCAGGGACCGAAGCACCGTCGGAAACGGGAGCGGAGGCCGGCACAGAGGCCGAAGCAGCGGCAGGAGCGGCAGTCGTATCAACGACACCATCCGGCGCAGTTCCAGGACCGCCGACGTAACCGGCACTCCCCGCCGGCCCAGAAGCAGCCGCCGTCCTCGCCCGCAGGAAGGGCTCCGCCTTGGGGGCGACGAACAGGCCGAGGGCTGCGCACACGGCCGCGCCGAGCACCGCACCGAGTACGGACAGCCCGACGGAGACCTCGGCATCGGTGCCGTAGGGAAGCAGGTCGCCGAGGAACGCCTGGACCAGCTGCACCACGTCGCCCTCGACGGAGAGATCGGCGCTGTCGCCGGTCACCAGGGCCGCTGCCGTGAAGAGGGCCACGAAGCACACCAGGGTCCGCAGGCGGGCGGCCCGGTCCGCTCGCTCGCGGATGACCGTGGCGGCCAGCATCGCCACCGCCCCCAGGCCGAGCAGTACGGTCAGCCACAGCCATCCGCTGAGGTCGTGCAGGTCGAACAGGGAGACACTCACGCCGTGGTCACCGGAGCCGAAGGCGCCCGCGCTGCCGGAGAGTCCGGAGACGGTCACCTTGAACGGGACGCCGAAGGAGAAACCGAGGGCGATCACACCGAGGTTGGGGGCGAACAGCAGGGCGGGTATCACCGCCGAGGTTCCGCCGCGCGCCACCAGTACGATCACGCTCGCCACGGCGCCCACCGCGACCGGTATCCCCAGGCAGAGCAGGGCGTTGCGCGCGGCGACCAGCCACGGCGCCAACCGCTCCGCCAGCCCCCGCCGCGTGACGTACGCGGCGATCGACGGGCGGCACAGGGTGAGGCAGAGCACCGCACCGGCCAGGACCGCCGTCCACCAGCCGGCGGCCCAGGGGGACGAGGACACCGTCAGACGCAACTCGTTCAGGCCCATCAGATCGCCCATGGAGAACGACGAGTCGTCCCCCGACGACGGGTCCATGACCGGGATCGACGCGCCCGAGAGCCAGGCCAGGATCATGGTCAGCACGGTGGCGAGCAGCAGGGCGCGCACGGCCACGAGGACGGTCTCCCTGGGCGGCACGCGCTCGGGGAGGCAGCGCCTCAGATGACGTACCGCGCCGAACCACCAGGCCCCGGCGTACAGCAGCGTGGCGGTGAAGGGCACGGCCAGCACATGCGCCGAGGCCGTGATCGCCGTGGACCCCTCGCCCAGGCCGAGACCGAGCTGCGCGCCGACCGAGGTCAGCACCAGCGCGAGGCCGGTGCCGAACGCCTCGGCGAAACCGCTCCCTTGGGAAGCCAGGGCGCATGCCGCGACCAGCGCCAGCACCAGCAGCATCGCGAAGGGGTACGCGACGATGCGCGCCGGGCCCACCCAGTCGCCCTTGGCCAGGCGCACCAGCGCGGCGGAGACGGCGGCGCCCGCGGAGCCGCCGGGGCCGGTGAAGGCGGCCGGCGGGAGCGGCGGCGGCGGGATGTGCGCGGTGGCGGGGCCCGCGGCTCCGGCAGCCGCGCCCGGCGGGGGCGCGTCGGGCATGGGTGGGGGCACCGGTGCCGGGGAGTACGTGGGGCGGCCGCAGGCGCCGCAGAAGCGGACCTGGTCGGCCAACTGGGCGCCGCAGTGGGCACAGGGAGTGGGCATGACCTGCTTTCCTCGTTGTCGTACGGGGTCACCGCATGAGCGGGCGGAGCCGCGTGGCGGCGGACATGTGACGGCCGTTCACCGGTCGGCCCGACGGTGGGACGGGGCGGCGGACGGCCGCCGGAAGGTGGAGCAAGGGGGAACAGGGAGGAGGGGGCAGGCATCGGATCCGGGCGGTTCCGGTGCGCCGCGGAGACCGTCACGGGAGAACGCGAACGCGTGCCCTGAAGGCTCGGGGCCTGAAGTCCCGGGGCTTGAAGTCCCGGGCGTACGAACCGATACGCGCCCTGCCTGCCGCTACCGGCGCGAACCCACCGCAGCCGCAGTCCGCTTCGCCGCCCCCGGCGCGAACCCACCGAAGCCGCACTTCCGCTTCGCCGCTACCGGCGCGAACCCACCGCAGCCACACCCCGCTGCGCCGCCCCCGGCGTGAGCCCGCCGCAGCCCCGCCCCGCCCCACCCCGCCCCGAATGACTACGTTGTCAGAGCGCGCGGGAAGCCGTCGCCCTGACCGCCTCTAACGACCAGGCACGGCAGGTGACATGGCAGCCCGGGCTCGACGTCGGCACGGTTGCCGCCACCGCTGCCGCGGGGAGAGAAGGGTGTCTCGGCATGAGGCGTGGGCTCCTGATGTGTGCGTGCCCCCCTCGGAAGGGATGCGCACGACGACGCGTCCTGGCGCACCGGACGTGGTGCGAAGATCTTGGCACGCAGAGTGCCGATTGTGAAGATGGCGTGTACACACAAGATGGTGAAGGCGGCCGCCGAACCGCCCGGCACCCCGAAGGCCGACCGGCGCGTCGCCAGGAAAACCATCCCGAGCTGCAACTACGCGACCCCGGGCAACGGTGGCCGGACGCATCGACCGACGCCGCACGCACCCCCGTCGCGCGACGACCCACCTCGCGGCCTTCACATTTCACACACAACCCATCCCCCCGCCGACCGGTCACCCCTCTTGCGCATCGGGCCCGCCGCGGTCATGCTCACCTCGCCAAGATCGTGGATCTCGGCGACAGCGGGCGACACCGGCCGTCCCCGCACGCGCCCCGCGCGCCGCCTGACCTCACCCTCGCAAGGACCGTCCATGCCCTCTTCACCCCTGCCCGGGCAGGCCCTCCCGGCGGCTCTCGCGGCGGTCGCGATGACCCTTGTCCTCGCCGCCGGCGCGTGCTCCGCCGACCGGCCCAGCCCGAGCGGCGTCACCAAGGACTGGCTGCACGCCGCTGTCGACCTGGACCGGGCCGAGGTCGCGGACCTGTCCTGCTCCTCCCTGCGCGCACGGGTCGAGGACGACGGCAACTGGAGGGAGATGCGCGCCGGCATGCGCGGCATCCGCTTCGCCGCCATCGACGTCACCAAGCAGGAGATCGACGGCAGGCGGGCGGACGTCACCTATTCCCTGCGCACCAGGAACGGCGACGGCGCCACCGAGAGCCGCACGAGGACCATGCCCGTCGAGCAGGACCTGGACGGCAACTGGAAGGTCTGCGCCGGCCACCCGTGACGCCCCACGGAGCGGGCCCCGCGCACCCGTTCACGCTCAGCGGTGGGTGACGGGCCGCTGCCCGTTCAGCCCAGCCCCGCCCGGAACGCCTTCCGGTACGCCTGCGGGCCGGTCCCCACCACCCGGCGGAAGCGTTCCCGGAAGGCCGTCGGGGAGCCGAAGCCCGCCTGCGCGGCGATACGGTCGACGGAGTACGGCGTCGTCTCCAGCAGATACTGCGCGCGCCGCACCCGCGCCCGGTGCACCCACTGCAGCGGTGTCGTACCGGTCTGCTCGCGGAAGCGGCGGTTGAGGGTGCGGGTGCTCATGCCCGCCTTCGCCGCGATCTCGTCCAGCGTCAGATCGCGTTCACAGCTGTCCTCCAGCCACTGGAGCAAAGGCTCCAGCGTCGCGCCGGCCGGGGCCGGAGGCAGGTCGTGGACGATGAACTGGGCCTGCCCGCCCTCCCGTTCGAGCGGCATCACGGACATCCGGGCCGCGTGCGCGGCGACGGCCGAGCCGAAGTCCTTGCGGATCATGTGCAGGCACATGTCCATGGCCGCGGCCGCGCCCGCCGAGGTGAGGAACCGGCCGTTGTCGACGTAGAGGACGTTCGGGTCGACGGTCACCGCCGGGTGCCGCTCGGCCAGTCGCGGGGCCGCGACCCAGTGGGTCGTCGCCCGCAGGCCGTCCAGCAGACCCGTCGCCGCGAAGAGGAACGCGCCGACGCAGATCGAGGCGATGCGGGTGCCGTTCGCCGCCGCGGCGCGCAGCGCCTCCGCCACCCCCGGCGGCAGGACCTCCGGTGGTTCCGCGACCCCCGGCAGGATGATCGTGTCGGCCTCCGCGAGCGCGTCGAGGCCGTGGGGTGCCCGCACGATGAAGGCACCCGCGCTCACCTCCTCCCGCACCGAGCACACCCGCACCCGGTACGGCACCCGGCCGTCGGGCAGGCGCGCCCAGCCGAAGGTGTCGATGGGGGCGGAGAGATCGAACGGGATGACGCCGTCCAGCGCCAGTACGGCCACGGTGTGCATGGCGGGAAGCTATACGTACGACGGATTGTCGCCAACAGCGGCCCAGCAGGCACGGTTCGCCGCGGGGGCCCGGCCGAACGGCCGGCGGGAATCCGTTGACACCTGGCAATCCGGCCACTTCTGGCCGGCTCCCCGCCCGCCTAGCGTCCCTCCGTGACCAAGTTCCTCCTCGCCGTCCACGTCCTCGCCGCGATCGTCGCCGTCGGACCCGTGACCGTCGCCGCCGGCATGTTCCCGCCCGCCGCACGCCGGGCGCTCGCCGCACCGCACGACGAGGACGCCGCCGCGACGCTGCGGCTGCTCCACCGGATCTGCCGGGTGTACGCCGTCGTCGGCGTCGTCGTCCCCGTGTTCGGGTTCGCCACCGCGAGCCGGATGGGCGTGCTCGGCAGCGCCTGGCTGATCGTGTCGATCGCGCTCACCGCCCTCGCCGCCCTCGTCCTGGCCGCGCTGGTGCTGCCCTTCCAGAACACGCTCGTCGAAGGCGGCGGCACAGCCCGGCACACCACGCGGCTCGCCATGGTCACCGGGCTGTTCAACCTGCTGTGGGCCACCGTGACGATCCTCATGATCGTGCGGCCCGGGTCCACCACCGGGGCCTGACACCCCGCCCCCGGTGCCGCCGTCGACCGGCCCGCGTCACGGCCGCCTCACGGCCTGCGTCCCGGCCCCCGCCTCACGGCCTGCTCGCCGCCGGCGGCGCCGCCGGACCCTGCGGACCCGACGCACGGCCCGACGGGCGGGCCTTCTTGGTGGCCTCCTTGGCCCGACTGGCCACCGCCGTCAGCGGACGGGCGATGTCCTCCAGGGAACGCCGCTCCGCGTTCACCGCCAGGAACGCCGCGACCAGACCGGCCACGCACATCAGCGCCGCCCCGATCGAGAAGGCAAACACCGTGTCACCGACCTTGCCCGTACCGGTGAGATCGGCGAACAGCAGCGGACCGCTGATACCGCCGGCCGCCGTACCGAGGGCGTAGAAGAAGGCGATGGACATCGCCCGCGTCTCCATCGGGAAGATCTCGGACACCGTCAGATAGGCACTGGAGGCGCCCGCCGAGGCGAAGAACAGCACCACGCACCAGCAGGCCGTCAGCGTGCCCGCGCTCAGCGAACCCCGCCCGAACAGCCAGGCCGTACCGAACAGCAGCAGACCCGAGAGCAGATACGTCGACGAGATCATCACCCGCCGGCCGACCGTGTCGAACAGCTTGCCGAGCAGCAGCGGACCACAGAAGTTGCCGACCGCGATGACCGCGAAGTAGTAGCCGGTGTGATCGGCCGGCACATTGAAGAACTTCGTCAGGATCGCGCCGAAACCGAACGTGATCGCGTTGTACAGGAACGCCTGCCCGATGAAGAGGGAGAAGCCCAGCACCGCCCGCCTGCGGTACTCGCCGAAGACCGTGCGGGCGATCTCCATGAAGGTGACGCTCCTGCGCTGGTGGATCTCCAGCTCGCCCTCCGGCTCGGCCAGCCGGCCGCCCGTCTCCTCCTCCACCTGCCGCTCGATACCGCGGACGATCTCCTCCGCCTCCCGGTCCCGGCCGTGGATCAGCAGCCACCGCGGACTCTCCGGGACATGACGCCGTACCAGCAGAATCACCAGGGCCAGCACCGCGCCCAGGGCGAACGTCAGACGCCAGCCGACGTTCGCGGGCAGCAGGTTCGTGTTCAGCGCGACGATCGACAGCAGCGAACCGCCGACCGCGCCCAGCCAGAAGCTGCCGTTGATGATCAGGTCCACCCGGCCGCGGTACTTCGCCGGGATCAGCTCGTCGATCGCGGAGTTGATCGCCGCGTACTCACCACCGATACCGAAACCGGTCAGGAAGCGGAACAGGAAGAACCACCAGGCCTCCCAGGAGACCGCGGTCAGGGCCGTCGCCGCCAGATACACCGCCAGGGTGATCATGAACAGCTTCTTCCGGCCGAAGCGGTCGGTCAGCCGCCCCCAGAACAGGGCGCCCGTACAGGCACCAGCCACATACAGCGCGGCCGCCACACCGGTGATCTGCCCGGACGTGATCGACAGACCGCTGCCGGGCTCGGCCAGCCGGCTGGCGATGTTGCCGACGACCGTGACCTCCAGGCCGTCCAGGATCCACACCGTGCCCAGGCCGATCACGATCGTCCAGTGCCAGCGGGACCACGGCAGTCGGTCGAGCCGTGCAGGAATGTTCGTGGTGATGGTCCGGCCGGTCTCCCCGGTGTCCGGTGACGGCGTCTGCGCTGATGCGGCCATGGGCTCCCCTCCTCGACGAAGGACGTCCCTCGGCATCGGGGGACGGCAGGACGGGTGCCCCTGTCCCGCCGAATCACGCCGGATCAGGCACCCAGCACCCGCGACACCGTGTAGATCAGCAGACCCGCCAGCGACCCCACCACCGTGCCGTTGATCCGGATGAACTGCAGATCACGGCCGATGTGCGCCTCGATCTTCCGGGTCGTGTGCTCGGCGTCCCAGCCGGCCACCGTGTCCGTGATCAAAGACGTGATCTCCTTGCGGTACGTCGTCACCACATGCACCGCCGCACCCTCCACCCAGCTGTCCACCTTGTCCTGCACCTTGGGCTCGCTCGCCATCCGCGCCCCGAGCGACAGCAACGCCGCCCGCACCCGCAGCCGCAGCTCACTGCGCTCGTCCTCCGCCGCCGCCACGATCATCGACCGCACGGCCGTCCACGCCGACGCGATCAGGTCCTGCACCTCGCCCCGGCCCAGCACCTCACCCTTGAGCCGCTCCACCCGCGCCCGCGTCTCCGTGTCCGACTGAAGATCGGAGGCGAAGTCCGTCAGGAACCGGTCCAGCGCCCCACGCGCCGGATGGGAGGGCATGTCCCGCATCTCCGCGCAGAAACGCAGCAACTCCTTGTACACCCGCTCGCCGACCTTCCGGTCCACGAACCGCGGGGTCCAGCCCGGCGCACCGCCCTGCACCGCGTCCATCACGCTGTCGCCGTGCAGCACCAGCCAGTCGTGCGCCCGGGACACCACCAGGTCCACCACCCGCCGGTGCCCGCCGTCGCCGACGACCTTCTCCAGCATCTTGCCGATGCCCGGCGCGATCTCCTGCGCGTTCGCCCGACGGGTGATCGCCTCACCGACCACCGCCTGCACATCGGAGTCCCGCAGCACCGTCAGCGCACCCCGCAACGCCGTCGCCAGCTCCGCCGTCACCCGGTCCGCGTGCTCCGGCTCGGCCAGCCACGCACCCAGCCGGCTGCCGATCCCGACCGCCCGCAGCCGCTGCCGCACCACCTCCTGCGACAGGAAGTTCTCCCCCACGAACTCCCCCAGCGAGACACCCAGCTGATCCTTCTTGTTCGGGATGATCGCCGTGTGCGGAATCGGCAGACCGAGCGGATGCCGGAACAGCGCCGTGACCGCGAACCAGTCCGCCAGCGCGCCCACCATGCCCGCCTCCGCCGCCGCGGCCACATAGTCCGCCCACGGCCCCGCCCCCTCGTGCCCGGCCAGCTTGGCCAGCACATACACCACCGCCACGAACAGCAGCAGACCCGCCGCGGTGAGTTTCATGCGCCGCACACCGCGCCGACGCTCCTCGTCGGCCGGGGTGAAGGCCGTCATCGTCCGGTACGACGTGGGCCGCCCCGCTGTTCCCGTCTCGCTAGCTTCCATCAGCTCCGCCCGTTCGGTGATCCCGCACACAATTGTCCCTTCCTGACCGACTCCCGGAACGAAACAGGAGTTCCCGGCGTCTTTTCGGAGCGGAGAATTGGGCAGGGCCCTGTCAGTTCTCCCCGGCCCATGACGCATCATGGGCGTACAAAGATCGGAGCCTCGGGCTCCCATCTCCCGAGGAGAACAACAAAAGCGTGACCAAGCGTCATGGTTATGGCCTGCTGAGCGCCCTCGTCGCGCTGGTCGTGGCCGTCTGCGCCGCCATATACGTCACCGTGGGGACCGGCGACGGCACCTCCAGCGGCACCGTCGCCGACAACCGCCCCCACCGCGACTCCAACGCCGCACCCGCCTCCACCGGCACCTGGGTCGGCTCCTGGTCCACCGCCCCCGTGGGCGGCGAACCCGGCACCGAGACGACCGGCATGGCCGGCCGCTCCGTCCGCAACGTCGTACACGCGGACACCGGAGGTACGAGTGCCCGCATCACGCTGTCCAATCTCTACGGCCAGGCACCCCTGACCATCACCGACGCCACCCTCGCGCTCTCCGCCGGCGACGGCACCGCCGCAGCCGACGCGGAAACGATGCGCCGCCTCACCTTCAACGGCAGCACCAGCGTCGTCATACCCGCCGGCGAACAGACCCTCAGCGACGCCGTACGCGTCGCCATACCCCACGACAGCGACGTCCTGGTCACCACCTACTCCCCCACCCCCTCCGGCCCCGTCACCTACCACCCCCACGCCCGGCAGATCTCCTACGTCGCCACCGGCGACGCCACCGACGACTCCACCGGCACCCCCTACACCCAGCAGACCCCCTACTGGCGCTACCTCACCGCCCTCGACGTCCTGAGCAACGAGGCCGACGGCACCGTCGTCGTCCTCGGCGACTCCATCACCGACGGCATCACCTCCACCACCGGCGCCAACCACCGCTGGCCCGACATCCTCGGCGGCCGACTGCGCACCGCCCTCCAGAGCGGCCGCCAACTCCCCCGCTACAGCGTCGTCAACGAAGGCATCAGCGGAAACCAGGTCCTCGCCGACGGCCTCGGCCGACCCGCCGAGAACCAGAGCGGCCTGCGCCGCTTCGGCCGCGACGCGCTCTCCCGCACCAACGTCAAGGCCGTCGTCATCGACCTCGGCATCAACGACATCATCCGCAACCCCCGCCTCGCCGACCCCGACACGATCGTCGCCGGACTGCGCACCCTCGTCCGCGAGGCCCACGCCCGCGGCCTCAAGGTCGTCGGCGCCACCCTGATGCCCTTCCAGGGCCACCCGGGCTGGACCCCCGCCCGCGAAGCCGTACGACAGCAGGTCAACGCCCAGATCCGCGCCGGCACCGTGTACGACGGCGTCGTCGACTTCGACCGGGCCCTCCGCGACCCCTACGCCCCCCGCCGGCTGCGCCCCGACTACGACTCCGGCGACCACCTGCACCCCAGCGACCTGGGCTTCGCCAGGATGGCCGGCGTCTTCGACCTCAGCGCACTCAAGGGCGCCGGCCAGGCCGAACTGTGACCGGGCGGCGAGGAATACTGACGGCATGACCCGCTTGATCCTCGCCACCCGCAACGCCGGAAAGATCACCGAACTCAGGGCCATCCTGGCCGAAGCAGGCCTGCCCCACGAACTCGTCGGCGCCGACGCCTACCCCGACATCCCCGACGTCAAGGAAACCGGCGTCACCTTCGCCGAGAACGCCCTGCTCAAGGCCCACACCCTCGCCCAGGCCACCGGACTGCCCGCCGTCGCCGACGACTCCGGCCTCTGCGTCGACGTCCTCGGCGGCGCCCCCGGCATCTTCTCCGCCCGCTGGGCCGGCCGCCACGGCGACGACCGGGCCAACCTCGACCTGCTCCTGGCCCAGCTCGCCGACATCGCCGAGGAACACCGCGGCGCCCACTTCGCCTGCGCCGCCGCCCTCGCCCTGCCGGACGGCACCGAGCGCGTGGTCGAGGGCCAGCTGCGCGGGCTGCTCCGGCACGCACCGGCCGGCGCCAACGGCTTCGGCTACGACCCGATCCTCCAGCCGGACGGAGACACCCGCACCTGCGCGGAGCTGACCCCGGACGAGAAGAACGCGATCAGCCACCGCGGCAAGGCGTTCCGCGCACTGACACCGGTGGTCCGCGAGCTGCTGGGCTGAGGACGAAAGCCCGCCCAGTGGCACTGGGCGGGCCTTCGATTCAAAGCTGTGCGGCCGGAGGGACTCGAACCCTCAAGGGATTTCTCCCACAACATCCTAAGTGTTGCGCGTAGGCCAATTCCGCCACGGCCGCGTGCACGCACATGCTACCGGTCACCCCTACGTTGCTTCGAAGGATTACCCCGTCCCCCTCGGCACCAGGTGGTGGTCGTCGCGTGGCAGTTGGGGCACAGCAGCCGGAGATTCTCCCGACGGTCGTCGCTCCAGTCGCCGTTGACGTGGTCGACCTCCAGCGTCATCGGCCTGCCGAGCCACTCGGGACCGATCCCGCACTCGGCGCACGCCTCCGGTACGCCCACCTCACAGAGCGCACGACGCAGCAGATGGGTCCGCGTCCGGCGTCCGCTGTCATGCCGGACCAGGATGTCCTCGGGCCGCCTGGCACGGTCCGTGCGGGTCTTGCCCCGCTGGTGGGCCTGCCCGAGGAAGTGCGCGGTCGACAGGCCGTCCTCGGCGACCCACTGGCGCAGCAACGCCCGCTGAGTGCCGGTGTCCGGGCGCTCCAGCCGACGCAGCGTCCCGGCGATGGAGACCGACCCGGCGACAGCCGCGCGCAACTCCTCGGCCCCGGGGCGGGCAGGCCTGCCTGAGTCGCGGAAGTGCGAGACGTCGATCCCGAAGTGCGCGAATCGCCGCAGGAGGTATCGGCGCAACTTGCCGTAAGGGCGCGTGCCGAAGAAGGCGATGACCTCGTCGAGGCTCGCGCACCGCTCGGCGGCTTCGGTCAACCGCTCACGCGTGTACCGCACGCCCCCGCTCATCCGGCGCCACCCCGAGCCGTCTTGCCACGGCCACGGTAACTGTCCGTCGTGGAGTGGCAGTTGGGGCAGAGGAACCGGAGGTTGCCGATGCGGTTGTCGCGCCAGTTGCCGTCGATGTGGTCGACCTCCAGCGGGAGCGGACGCCCCCGCCAGACCGGTTCCGTGCCGCAGCCGGCGCATCGCTCCGCCACGCCTACGGCGGTCATCGCCCACTTGAGCCGGTCACCGGGGACGCGCCGCGCCTGACCGACGGGCTGCTCGACCAGCAGGGCCTTCGGTGTACGGGCACGCCAGGGCTTTCCTCGTCGCGTCGGCACCTGGAAGTGCGACGTGTCGATCCCGTAAGCCCTGATCCTGCGGCTGATGTGGGTGTGGTGGCCGCCGACGACCTCCAGGCCGAGGTGGCGGAGCACTTCGCACATGTTGGTGGAGGCGGTCACCGCCCGCTGAAGGGGCTCCCTCGTCCACTTCACGCCCTCGCGCTCGAGGTGGGAGACGTCGACTCCCAGCTTCTTCATCCGCCCGAGGACGTAGCGGCGGGCCGGGCCTCGTGGGTCCACCCCCAGCCGTTCCAGTGCCTCCGACAGCGTGTGCGCGCCGCGGACCGCGTCCTCCAGGCGCCGCTTGGTGTAGGTGCCGGCCTCCATCGAGCCCCCTCCGTTCCGGCCGCGTGTGCGCGGCTCGTACGGAGCAACGAACCGGTTATCGGACAGTCACGCCCGGAAAGAGGAAAACGGCTCGCACCGGGTCGGTCCGGTGCGAGCCGTCGGCGGCGGGGTCGGGCGGCTCAGATGCCCAGGTCCTTGATGATCTTGGCCACGTGGCCGGTCGCGCGGACGTTGTAGAGGGCCCGTTCGACCTTGCCCTCCTCGTCGACGACGATCGTGGAGCGGATGACGCCCATGTAGGTCTTGCCGTAGTTCTTCTTCTCGCCGTAGGCGCCGTACGCCTCGGTGACCTTCTTGTCCGGGTCGGCGAGCAGCGTGACCTCGAGGGACTCCTTGTCGCGGAACCTGGCGAGCTTCTCCGGGTTGTCGGGGGAGATGCCGACGACGTCGTAGCCGGCGCCGGTCAGGAGCTCGAGGTTGTCGGTGAAGTCGCAGGCCTGCTTGGTGCAGCCTGGGGTGAGGGCGGCGGGGTAGAAGTACACGATGACCTTGCGGCCCTTGTGGTCCGCGAGGGAGATCTCGTTCCCGTCGGCGTCGGGGAGGGTGAATGCGGGGGCCACGTCCCCCGGCTGGAGTCGCTCGCTCATCGGACCAGCGTAACCGGGGGCCCTTGCGGTGCGGCGCGGGTGGGAGCTGACAGACTGTCCGGAACAGCATTCAGCAGACTTCGGAGGCCGTACGGTGGCGGACACGGCGGACACCAGAACCCCGGCGCAGATCGAGGCGGACATCAAGCGTCGCCGCGACGTGCTGGCCGAGACGCTCGACGAGATCGGGGTGCGGGTGCATCCGAAGACGATCGTCGGGGATGCGAAGGCCAAGGTCGTCGCCAATATCGATCACACCGTGGGGCGGGCATACGTCCAGGTCAACCGGGTGGTGAGTGACGTACGGGCGCAGTTCGTGGACGAGGACGGCGCGCTGCGGCTGGAGCGGGTCGTGCCGGTGGCGCTCGTCGCGGCCGGGGTCGTGGGGCTGCTGGCTCTGTCGTCCCGGCGGCGCAGGCGCTGAGACGACGGCCACCCGAGCGCGTACAGACGCGGCCGGGGCAGGTAGGTTCGAGGCGTGAGCGCCAAGAGAAACGAGCACAGCACCCCTCAGCACGACAAGCTGCCCATCCGGATGCTGCACGACCGCGTTCTGGTCAAGCAGGAGGCCGGCGAGGGTGAGCGGCGGTCGGGGGGCGGCATTCTGATTCCCGCCACCGCGGCGGTGGGGCGGCGGCTGGCCTGGGCCGAGGTCGTCGCGGTCGGCCAGAACGTGCGGACCGTGGAGCCGGGTGACCGGGTCCTGTTCGATCCGGAGGACCGGGCCGAGGTCGAGGTGCGGGGTGTGGCGTACGTGCTCATGCGCGAGCGTGATCTGCACGCCGTGGCCGCGGACCGGTTCGAGGGGTCGCAGGACTCCACCGGTCTCTACCTCTGACATCTCTGATGCGGCCGAGAAGGGCTGGTGACCGTGGTCACCAGCCCTTTTTGTCGTGCCTTTGCTAGGTTCGGGAGTGAGCCCGACGAGACGCGCCGTACCGGGATGCAGGCAAGGACGACGCACCGGAAGAGTCAGTCGTTCGTCTCGGAGGTGTCTGTCGTGGCCTGGTTCGCGCTGGTCGTCGCCGGTCTGCTGGAAGTGGGCTGGTCGATCGGGATGAAGTACAGCGAGGGGTTCACCCGGCTGGTGCCCAGTGTGTTCACCGGGGCCGGGATCGTCGCGAGCATGGTGTTGCTGTCGTATGCCGCGAGGTCGTTGCCGATCGGTACCGCCTACGGCGTGTGGGTCGGCATCGGGGCGGCCGGTGCGGCGGTGCTCGGCATGGTGGTGCTGGGTGAGCCGGTCACCGCCGCCCGGATCTTCTTCGTGTGTCTGCTGCTGGTCGCCGTGGTGGGGCTGAAGGCGACCAGCGGTCACTGACGCGGGCGTCAGGGGGCTGGGTCACCACCGCCCGCGGCGCCCGCGGCGGCGCCTGTGGTGCCGCCTCCGTTGGTCGTGCCGCCGTTGGTGGGGGTGCCGGCGGTGCCGCCGCCGTTCGTGGTGCCGCCGCCGTCGGTGGTGTTGCCGGTCGTGCCGCCGCCGTCGGTGGTGTTGCCGGTGGTCCCGCCGCCGTTGGTGGTGTTGCCACCGGTGGTGGTGCTGCCGCCGGTCGTCGTGCCGCCGTTGGTGGGGGTGCCGGCGGTGCCGCCGGTGGTGGTGGGGCTGCCGGTCGGGGTGCCGCCGGTGGGAGTGCCGGTGGGAGTGCCGTTGTCCTGGCCGGTGGTGGTGCCGGGCTGGGTCGGGCTGGTGGAGATGGGCGGCTGGGGCTGGTCGGCGCCCTGCTGGAGCTGCAGGTCGAAGTCGTCGGCCGAGGTGCCCTGCAGCGCGTCGTGGGTGTACTGGGCCCAGATCTGGGTGGGCGCGCCGCCGCCGTTGATGCGGGGCTGGCCGAGGGCGCCGTACAGCGGCATGTGCTTGGCGGTCACCGGGTCCTGGCCCATCACGGAGACGACGGTGGCGAGGTTCGGGGTGTAGCCGGCGAACCAGGCGGCGGTGTCGTTCTCCGCGGTGCCGGTCTTGCCGGCCGCGGGGCGGCCGGCGTTCTGGGCGGCGGTGGCGGTGCCGTTGTCGACCACGCTCTTCAGCATGGAGGTGGTGGTGTCGGCGGCCTCGCGGCTGACGGCCTGCTTGACGGGCTGGTCGGGCAGCTTGACCGCGTCCGTGCCGTCCTTGGTGATCTTCTCGATCAGGGTGTACGTGCCGTGCCGGCCGTGGTTGGCGAGGGTCGCGTACGCCTCCGCCATGTCCAGGACGCTGGCGGTGGCGGTGCCGAGGGCGATGGACGGGTAGGGCTGGAGGTCCGGGGTGCCGGAGGGGATGCCGAGGTCGATCGCGGTCTGCTTGACCTTGGAGGGGCCGACGTCGACGGCCATCTGCGCGTAGACGGCGTTCACGGACAGGTCGGTCGCCTTGGTGACGGTGATCTGGCCGTACGACTTCTGGTCCTCGTTCTGCGGGGCGTAGCCGCCGCCGCTCCAGCCCTGGACGGGGCGCTCGTTGGTGCCGTCGTACTGGGTGTTCGGGGTGATGGTGCGGCCGTCCTGGGTGGTCGAGCCGTTCTGCACCGCGGAGGTGAACACGAAGGGCTTGAAGGTCGAACCGACCTGGAAGTCACCGCGGGTGGCGCCGTTGGTGTACTGCTTCACGTAGTCGATGCCGCCGTACATGGCGACGACCTTGCCGGTCTTGGGGTCGACTGAGGCGCCGCCGGCGCGGACGTAGTTGTCGACCTTGTTGTTCTTCTTGTCGAGCTTGGAGACCAGCTGGTCGTTGACGGCCTTGACGAAGGCGTCCTGCCGGTTCTTCTGGATGGTGGTGGTGATGCGGTAGCCGCCGAGCGCGAGCTGGTCGGGGTCGATGATGTTGTTGGTGGTCAGGTAGTGCTTGACCGCCTCGACGAGGTAGCCGCGCTGGCCGGACAGGCCGGTGGAGACCGTCTGCTCCTTGGGCATGGGGAACTTCATGCCGGCGCGCTGGGACTGGCTGAGCCAGCCCTTCTTGACCATGCCGTCGAGGACGTAGTTCCAGCGGGCGACGGCCGCGGCCTTGTTCTCGGGGTGGGCGACGACGTCGTACTCGCTGGGCGCGTTGACGAGCGCGGCGAGGTAGGCGGCGCGGGCCGGGTCGAGGTCCTTGGCGTCGCGGCTGTAGTAGGCCTGCGCGGCGGCCTGGATGCCGTAGGCGTTGCGGCCGAAGTAGCTGGTGTTGAGGTAGCCCTCGAGGATGTCGTCCTTGGACTTGTTCCGGTCGAGCTTGATGGAGATGAAGAACTCCTTGGCCTTGCGGGTGACCGTCTGTTCCTGGGCCAGGTAGTAGTTCTTCACGTACTGCTGGGTGATCGTGGAGCCGGACTGCTTGCCCTTGCCGGTCGCGGTGTTCCAGGCGGCGCGGAGCATCGCCGTGGGGTCGATGGCCGACTCGCTGTAGAAGTCGCGGTCCTCGGCGGCCAGGACGGCGTGCTGGGCGTCCTTGGAGACCTGGTCGAGGCTGACGTTCTCGCGGTTGATCTGGCCGTCGCGGGCGAGCTGGGAGCCGTCGGCGTAGAGGTAGACGTTGCTCTGCTTGGTGGCGAGGGCGTTGGCGGGCGGGATGTTGACCATCGAGTAGCCGAGGAAGAACAGGCCGATGATCAGGAGGACGCCGATGACGAAGGTGCCGAGCACCATCCGCCAGGTGGGGACCAGCCTGCGCAGTCCGGTGCGCTTGGGCTTCGGCTTCTTGCCGGTGCCGGCGCCTTCGGGGGCGGGGCCGTCCGCGGAGGCGGCGGGGGTGGTGGGGCCCTGGCCGGGGTTCCGGGCGCCCGCGCCGGTACGGGGGCCGGGGGCGGCCGCGCCCACGGCACCCGCGGGGGACGCCTGAGCGGCGGCACCGGCGGCGGAGGCTGCGCCTGCCGCACCGGCCGCCTGGGCGGCTCGGCCGGGGCCGCCGGGGCGTGCGCCGGACGTGCGGGAGGTGGGGCCGGTGGGGTTCGGCTGGGTCGCCGCAGAAGCCGGGGAGGCCGTCTTGGCGGGGCCGCCGGGCTCGCCCGCGCGGGGTGCGTTCACGCGCCGGAGCACCTGCGTGGTCTCGGGCGCCTGCTCGCCGGTCTTGCCGGGGTCCTTCGAGGACGCCTGGGGGCCCCTGGGCGGGGTGATGCGCCGGAGCACCTGGGTGCTCTCGACCGACGGCGACTCCGCGGGCACGCGGCTGCCGGGAACCTGCGGCTTCTCGGGCGCCCGGGCCCCCGGAACCTGCGGCTTCTGGAAGACGTCCTGCTTGTCGGAGGCGCTCCGCTTGTCGGAGGTCTCGCCGCCGGACGCCGACGTGGCACCGGAGGCGGAGGCGTCACGCGGTGCGGTGCCGCCGCCGGAACCGGAACCCGTGGAGCCGCCGGAGGCCGGGGACCCTGCGGAGGCCGCACCGCCCTCGCGGGACGCGGTGGATCCGCCGGAGGCCGACGTGCCGCCGAGCGCGGGCTCGCTGCCGGAGGCCGTCCGTGCGTTCTGGTCCGTGCGGGCGTCGCGGGCCGCCTGGCGGGCGCGGGCCATGGAGGCCGTGCGGTCCTGGGGCGCCGGGATGGGACGGTTCCTGGGGGTGGCCGCCGTGTCCGAGGGCTGCTGAGCCTCCGTACGACCACCGTCGCCGGCGCCCGAAGCGCCCTCGGCGTTCCCCGAGGCCGCGGCCTTCCCGGAGCGGGAAGCGTTCCCGGCGACCTCGGCGTTCCCGGAGGCCGCGGCCTTCCCGGAACCCTGGGCCCGACCAGCGTCCTCGGCCCGACCGGCGTTCTCGGCGCTCCCGGAACCCTCAGCCCGACCGGAATCCTCCGCCCGACCGGCGCTCCTCCCGGAACCGTCTGCCTTCCCGGAACCGTCTGCCTTCCCGGAACCGTCTGCCTTCCCGGAACCGTCTGCCTTCCCGGAACCGTCTGCCTTCCCGGAACCGTCTGCCTTCCCGGTAC